>NZ_VFTW01000033.1:0-53303 GCF_006440815.1 Mesorhizobium sp. B2-8-3 | reverse complement strand
ATCTCCCCCCTTGCGGGGGAGATGTCCGGCAGGACAGAGGGGGGTGGGCGGGAACTCAACGTTTCAGGATTATTGGCGTCAGGTGGTGATCCAGGCATGGACATCACCGATGCCTCTACACCTTCACCAACTGCTCCACCCGGCCCTTCTCGCCGAAAATCCTCAGATACCTTTTGATCTCCTTTTCATCCCCCGTCGCCTTGGCGGGGTTGTCGGAGAGCTTCACCGCCGGCCGGCCATTGGCCTCGGTGACCTTGCAGACCAGCGATATGGCGTCGAGGCTGTCGGTTTCGGTCGGGGCGCAGCCTTCGAAATCGTTGGTGAGGTTGGTGCCCCAGCCGAAGGACATGCGCACCTTGCCGCGGAAATGCCTGTAAGTCTCCTCGATGGTCTCGACCTCCAGACCGTCGGAGAAGATGAGCAGCTTCTGCTTGGGATCCTTGCCCTTCTTGCGCCACCAGTCGATGATTTTTTCGCCGCCCTCGATCGGCGGGGCGCTGTCGGGGCGGAAGCCGGTCCAGTCGGCGACCCAGTCCGGCGCGTCGCGCAGGAAGGAATCCGTGCCGAAGGCGTCGGGCAGCACGATCAGGAGATTGCCGCCATAATAGCGCTGCCAGTCCTGCAGCACCTTGTAGGGCGCCTCGCGCAATTCCTCCTCGGAATTGGCCAGCGCCGCGAAGACCATCGGCAGCTCATGCGCGTTGGTGCCCAAGGCTTCGAGGTCGTTGTCCATGGCCAGAAGCACGTTGGAGGTGCCGGTGAAGGCATCGCCGATGCCTTCCTTCAGCGCCTCGACGCACCAGCGCTGCCACAGGAAGGAGTGGCGGCGTCTTGTGCCGAAGTCGGAAATGCGGATGCCGGGCAGCGCTTTCAGCCGCTCGGTCTTGGCCCACATCTTGGCCTTGGCGCGGGCGTAAAGCACATCGAGCGCGAACGGCCCGTAGGAGCGCATCGCCGCGCGGGAGCGCAACTCGTTGATGATGGCCAAGGCCGGGATTTCCCAGAGCGTGGTGTACATCCAGGGGCCGGGGAAGGAGAGCTCGTACTGGCCGTCACGCCTGGAAAGCTCGTAGTCGGGCAGGCGGAAATTCTCCAGCCAGGCCAGGAATTCCGGCTCGAAGATCTGCTTGCGGCCATAGAAATTGTTGCCGCCCAGCCAGATCATCTCCTTCTTGGAAAAACGCAAGGTGCGGGCATGGTCGAGCTGGGCGCGCAGTTCGCCTTCGTCGATCTCGTCGGCCAGGCGCACCGAGGTGGTGCGGTTGATCAGGGAGAAGGTGGCGTCGACCTTGGGATACATGCCCCAGATCATCTGCAGCATCAGGAGCTTGTAGAAGTCGGTGTCCAGCAGGCTGCGGACGATCGGGTCGAGCTTCCAGGTGTGGTTGTAGACGCGCCGCGCTATATCGGTTTTTGCCATGTCTCAATGCGCTTTCGTTGCTCGCTAGATCAGGATGACGTTTCGTTGAATCGCCATCCTGATCTAACTTTTTTGTTGAGCATGATCTTTTCCGAAAACCGGTTCCCACTTTTCGGGATCATGCTCTGGCCGCGGGAATGCCTCTTAGCACTGTATTTTCGAACGCGCTTGCTGCTTTGCAAGCTGGCCCGACAAAAAGCAGCTATGCAAGTCCAACCATCAAGACGCCGCGCCAGCGCATTTCCAGACGGAGGCTACGGCGAAGTCGCCGAGCCTAACCGCTTCACACTTTTCCTGGAATTGCTCTAGCCCCGATCACCTTCAGGGCGGGGCGTTTCCTGCGGCTGGGCACGCGGCCGGCCACCGGCGCGTCGGCCCGGCCCTCGTCCTGCTCCTTCTCGGCGAACAGCCAGTCGATGAAGAGCTGGACGATCGGCGCCGAGCGCATTTCGTTGCGGCAGACGACGTAGAAATCATCGACCGCCGGCACCGACAAGGTAAAAGGCGCGACGAGCATGCCCCTGGCCAGCAAGGCGCGCGCGGTGACGGAATCGCCGAGCGCCACGCCATGGCCGTGCACGGCGGCCTCCGTCGCCATGCGCGCATCGCCCAGATGATGGCGGCGGCCGCGCTCCAGATCAAGCGCATCGGCGGCGGCCAGCCAGGTGTGCCATTCGCGGCCGTCGTCGCCGTGCAGGAAGACGTGATCGGCAAGGTCGCGGACGCCGCGGATCGGCCGGTTGTTGATCAGCGTCGGGCTGACCACGGGAAAAAGTTCCAGCCCCGACCATTTGCGTATCCAGCAATCGCTCCAACTGCCGTCGCCATAATGCACGCAGACGTCGATCTGCGGGGCGCGAATATCACGGGCGTCGTTGGATGGGATCAGCGTCAGCTGGATGTCCGGATATTGCGCCGTGAAAGAACCGAGCCGCGGCGTCATCCAGAGCAAGAGCAGCGCCGGCACGCAGGACACCGAGAGCGCGCCGGCGCTTGCCGGCCTGGTCATGCGCTGGGTTGCGGCGGCGATGCCGTCGAAGGCGGACGAGACCGCCGGCAGGAATTCGGCGCCATGCGGCGTCAGCTTCACGCGCTGACCGGTGCGCTCGAAGAGTTTCACGCCAAGCGATTGCTCGAGCGCCTTGATCTGGTGGCTGACGGCGCCGTGCGTGACATTCAGCTCACCCGCGGCCTTGGTCAGCGAGGCGTGCCGCGCCGCGGCTTCGAAGGCGCGCAGCGGGTTCAGGGGCGGCAGGCGCTTGGCCATGGGTCGGCTCCTACTTTGTGAGATTTTCTCACATCCAAGACCCTAACAATATCAATTGATTTTTCAAAGCGGCTGCCCGACACTTTTGCCCGGAACAGCTTCAAGAGACGTGGAATCCGCAGCACAGCCGGCGGGCAACGATCCAGCCAGACAACAGGCTGGCTTGGCAAATCGTCCATGCGGGCAGTGCTGCGGGCAGGCAAGAGAGGAGACCGGACATGGGTTACGATCGCGGCAAGCTCGAAGCGTTGCGCCGCAAATATGGCGAGAGCCATGGCGGCGAGATGTTCGACCCGAAATTCCGCAAGGTCGCCGACAAGATCTTCAACAAGTCGGGCACAAGGCTGGCGCCCTATTCCGGCATCCCGACCTTCCTCGCCGCGCCCTACCGCGAAATATCGGCCGACAATCCGGATTTCGGCGACTTGCAGGTGGCGATGATCGGCGTGCCGATGGACCTCGGCGTCACCAACCGTCCCGGCTCGCGCTTCGGGCCGCGCGCGCTGCGCGCCATCGAGCGCATCGGACCCTACAACCATGTGCTGGAATGCGCGCCGACGCATGAGCTTCGCGTCGCCGACATCGGCGACACGCCGTTCCGCAGCCGCTACCGGCTGGAGATCAGCCATGAGGACATCGAAAAGCGCACCAACCAGATCGTCGACGCCGGCGTGCTGCCGCTCTCGGTCGGCGGCGACCACTCGATCAGCCATCCGATCCTGAAGGCGGTCGGCAAAAAAGCGCCGGTCGGCATGATCCATATCGATGCCCACTGCGACACCAGCGGGCTGTTCGACATGACCAAGTTCCACCACGGCGGACCGTTCCGCAACGCGGTGCTGGACGGCGTGCTCGATCCCTCGCGCACGATCCAGATCGGCATCCGCGGCTCGGCCGAGTATCTGTGGGAGTTCACCTACGAATCCGGCATGACCGTCGTGCATGCCGAAGAGGTGACCGGGCTCGGCATCCCGGCAATCATCGAGAAGGCGCGCAAGATCGTCGGCGATGGCCCGACCTATATCTCCTTCGACGTCGACAGCATCGATCCGGCCTTCGCGCCCGGCACCGGCACGCCGGAAGTCGGCGGGCTGACGACGCGCGAGGTGCTCGAATTGCTGCGCGGCCTGAAGGGCCTCAACATCGTCGGCGGCGACGTCGTCGAGGTGGCGCCGCAATATGACGCGACCACCAACACCGCCCATGTCGGCGCCCAGGTCCTGTTCGAGATCCTGAGCCTGATGGTGTTCAGCCCGGCCATCAAGAAGGGCTAATGCCATACCAACACGGCCGCCGCGCTGGAGCCGGCGGCCGGATGCAACAAACAAGCTTCCAGCAGGGGAACAACAATGACTCTTCGCAACGCACTGAAATCCGTCATCACCGCGGCAGTCATCCTCGGCGCCGGCCTGGCCACGCAAGCGAAGGCCGATGCCGTCGACGACATCACCAAGGCCGGCGCCATCAATGTCGGCATCTTCTCCGACTTCCCGCCCTTCTCGTCGGCCAGCGCCGACATGAGCATCAAAGGCTATGACGTCGACGTCGCGCAGGCGATCGCCGATGCCTTGAAGGTGAAGCTCAACCTGGTCAGCGTCACCGGCCAGAATCGCATCCCGTATCTCACCGACAAGCGCGTCGATATCCTGATGAGCGTCGGCTACTCCAAGGAACGCGAGCAGGTCATCGACTTCGCCGCCGCCTATGCGCCCTACTACATCGCCGTCATCGGCCCGAAGGCAATGACGGTCAAAGGCAAGGAAGACCTTGCCGACAAGTCGATCGCCGTCAATCGCGGCACGCTGGAGGACACCTCGCTGACGGAAGCGGCACCGGCTTCCGCCGACATCCGCCGCTTCGACAACTACAATGCGGTTATCCAGGCCTTCATCTCCGGCCAAACGCAGCTGATGGTGGTGGGCAACGATGTCGGCGCCCAGGTTCTGGCCAAGCAGGACGCGCTGCAGCCGGAGCAGAAATTCCAGCTGCTCACTTCGCCTTCGCATATCGGCCTCAACAAGAACGAGGACCGGCTGAAGAAGGCGGTCAACGACGCGGTCGCCAAGATGCTCGCCGACGGCAAGCTCGACGAGAGTTCGAAGGCCTGGCTGAAGACGCCGCTCAATCCCGACAATCTCAAGGATTGAGCTGCCGTGGCCTTCGGCTGGCTTCCAGGCGCTGTGGGCGATATCGCTCACGGCGCGGCCACGACGATCCTGTTGATCGTCGTGACCACGGTGGCGGGAACGCTGCTCAGCATTCTCGGCGCCGCGGGCCGGCGGAACGGCCCCGTGCTGCTGCGTCGGGCCATAGGCTGGTATGTCGAGGTGATGCGCAACACGCCGTTCCTGGTGCAGCTGTTCTTCATCTTCTTCGGCCTGCCCAGCCTCGGCATCAGGCTCGATCCGATCCTGGCCGCGATGCTGGCGATGACGCTCAACATGGCGGCCTATACGATCGAGATCGTCGGCGCCGGGCTCGACGCCGTGCCGCGCGGCCAGGCTGAAGCCGCACTGGCGCTCGGCCTCAGGCCTCGCCAGGTGTTCATCAAGATCGTGCTGCCACAGGCGCTGAAGGTGATCTACCCGGCGCTGACCAGCCAGATCGTCATCATGATGCTGGAATCGGCCGTGGTGTCGCAGATCGCGGTGCGCGAGCTGACCTATGAGGCCGACATGCTGCAGGCCCGCACCTTCCGCGCCTTCGAGACCTATTTCGTGGTGACGTTGGTCTATCTCGGCCTGTCGATTGGGCTGCGCCGGCTGCTCGTTTCCGGGGGGCGCCAGGCGCTTGGAGCAGGTGTTTCATGATCGAGTTCACCTTCTGGGACATCCTGCGCAACCTGCTGCTCGCCGCGCGCTGGACGGTGCTGTTGTCGCTCGCCGCCTTCATCGGCGGCGCGCTGGTCGGGCTGATCGTGCTGTTCTTCCGCATCGCCAAGAACAAATGGGGCAAGCGGATAGCCGCGGGCTATATCGCGCTGTTCCAGGGCACGCCGCTTTTGATGCAGCTCTTCCTGATGTTCTTCGGCCTGCCGATGCTGGGGCTGCGCATCGAACCGTGGACGGCGGCGGCGCTCGGGCTGACCTTCTTCGCCAGCGCCTATCTGGCCGAGATCTGGCGCGGCGGCGTCGACGCGCTGCCGCGCGGTCAGTGGGACGCGGGCGCGAGCCTCGGGCTGCACTATCTGCAGGAGCTCAGGCTGATCATCCTGCCGCAGGCCTTCGCGATCACCCGCGCGCCGACCGTCGGCTTCCTGGTGCAGCTCATCAAGTCGACGGCGCTGACCTCGATCATCGGCTTCGAGGAACTTGTCAGGACATCCAACGCCATCAACAACGCTACTTTCGAACCGTTCAAGGTCTACGGCCTGGTGGCGCTGATCTTCTTCGTCATGTGCTTCCCGCTGACGCAATATGCGCGCCGGCTGGAGCAACGCGTCGGAGCGCGCTGAGCCGGCGCAAAGGCTGCCGATCGTGCCGGCAGCCTTTCCTGTCAATGCCCGAAGGACAACGCCGGCGCGATGCGGTCGCGCCTGAGCCAGCGCGCGAGGAGCAGCGCCGCCACCACGGCTAGCCCCGAGGCCAGGCCGATCCAGATGCCGATACCGTTCAGACCGAAATGGAAGGCGAGCAGCACGCCGAGCGGCAGGCCGACGCCCCAATAGCCGATCGCGGCGTAGATCATTGGCACCTTGGTGTCGTGCAAGCCGCGCAGCATGCCGGCCGCGACCGCCTGGGCGCCGTCGAAAATCTGGAACAGCGCGGCGAACATAAGGAACGACACGGCAAGCGTGATCACCCTGGCATTGGCCGGATCGGCGAGATCGATGAAGGCGCTGATCAGCGCATGCGGCCAGAGAATCATCACCAGGCCCATCAGAGCCATGAACGAGACGCCGATGACGAAGGCAGTCCAGCCGGCGCGCGAAACGCCATCCGGGTTGCCGGCGCCGTGCGCCAGGCCGACCCGCACGGTGACCGCCTGGTTGAGCCCGAGCGGCACCATGAAGGAGATCGAGGCGATCTGGATGGCGATCGCGTGGGCGGCCAGCGAATCCGCATCGATCAGCCCCATGAGCAGCGCCGCCGCGTTGAAGATCGTGACCTCGAAGGCGAGGATGCCGGCGATCGGCATGCCGAGTCTCAGCAGGCCGCGGAAACGCGGCCAGTCGGAGCGCCAGAAGCGGCCGAACAGATGGTAGCGGCGGAACTTCTTCTCCAGCATCACCACCGCCGCCAGGCCGACGAACATCAGCGTGCTGGACAAAGTGGTGGCGAGGCCGGAACCGGCGATGCCCATCGACTTGACGCCGAGATTGCCGAACATGAACACCCAGTTGAAGAAGGCGTTGCAGGCGACCGCTACGAAAACGATGATCAGCGCCCAGCCCGGCCGCTCCAGCGCCGAGATGAAGGAGCGCAGCACGATATAGCCATAAAAGGGCAGCACCGCCCATTGCAGCCAGTGCAGGTAGATGCCGGCCTGATGCGCGAGCTCCGGCTTCTGGCCCATGGCCAAAAGCACCTCTTCGCCATGCGAGAGAAAAATCCAGATCGGGATCGAGATCAGGATCGCCAGCCACAGGCCCTGGCGCACGGTGCGGCGCAGGTCGCGCACAGAATGGCGGCGGCGGCCGAGTTCGGTCGCCATCATCGGCGAGGTCGCCAGCATCAGGCCGAGGCCGAAGATCAGCGGCATGAAGTAGAGGTTGGCGCCGAGCGCGCCGGCGGCGAGCGTATCGGACCCCAGACGGCCCATCATCATGACGTCGGTCGCGGTCATGGCGGTCTGGCCGAGATTGGTCAGCACCATCGGCCAGGCGAGCGTCATCGTCGCCCTGATTTCCTGACGCCAAAGGTTTTCCGGCGCGCGAGCGCCGGCTTCGATCGCAGACATTGTTCTGCTCTTTCAGAACACGGCGCGTCGGCCAAAGGGCCGGAAGCCGCACAACAACGGCGCGAAATGGCGCCATTTGCGTCGCCTTGTGAACGAAATGCGACATGTTGGCAAGGGAGGAGCCCGGCTAGCGATTGATCCAGCCGACGCAACCCGGCGCGACGGCTGCCGCTTCCGTGCCAGGTGACAGAAACGTCGGGCAGCGCGATTCCACCGCCGCAAGGAGCGGCGCAGTTCAGGCCTCTGCGCGCGAAATCAGGGGTTTGCGGCCACCGAGTATATAGGCGACAGACTCGAGGATGACGCCGTTGGTGTTGATATCGGTGACCTCGATCCGCTTGCCGGTCCGCTCGGATATTCCGGCGGAAAAACCTATTCCCTTCATCCTGGCGCGCTCCCTGACATGGGCTACGAGCTTTTGCGCGTAGTCGCCCGGCCGCGCCGCGAGCCACAGATAGGCGCCCTTGGAGTTGACCAGCCGCAGCGAGTCGGAAAGCTTCGCCGCCTTCTCGGGCGCCGAGGTCTTCAACGTGTCGACCGGGAAGGTGCCGCCATCGTGGGTCAACTGGTAGCCCTGGTAGGTGAAATAGGGCGGCCCGGCCATGGCGGTCTCTGAAACGCAGGTCAGGATGCCGGTGTCCTGGAAGCGCTTCATCTGGGCGGCGTAGAGGATGTCCGCGATCAGCCGCCCATGCGGTGATGCGCCCAGCTCGATTTCCTCGGTGACATGAGGCTCGGTCGCGATGCGGCCGCGCCGCTGGATTTCCACCATGGCCGCGAGGGCGGCGTCCATGTCGTTGCTCGGATCCGCGGTGCCGAAGACCGGCGATATCGCCTCGCCCCAGAGGCTGTATCCGCGGCCGGCATAGCCGGCATAGCTGTTGTACTGTCCCGACGAAATCTTGCCGGTGTCGCTCACCACATGCATCTCGCCATCCTTGAGGACGGGTCCGAATGACCAATGCTGCACCAGCTTGAACACCGGGAAGGCACCCGCCGTGTAGCTGTCCAGGATCTTCAGCGCGACGAGCAGGCGCCCAGTATCGGCGCTGTCGAAACCATCGCGCTCGCCGCCCCTTGAACTCAGCCGCCGCTCGGTATTTGGAATCTTCACCCCGGCGAAGCTGAAATCGCCCTGGCCCAGGAATGCCAGGATCCGATTGATCATCGTCTCGAATTCGGTCTGGTCGATGATGCGCAGGCGTTGGGCGGAAACCGCCGCCAGGATGTGCGATCCGATATCCCACATGGTGACAAACGGATATCCGGCCTGCTTGCCGGATTCGATCCAGGACGTGGCCGGCGCCATGCCGTTGTAATGCCTTGCGCCCCAGTCGAAATAGGTCCAGGCCAGTTCGGCATCGGCCCTCAGCGCTTCCTCCTCCAGCCAATACGGATCGGGTTTTCTCCAGTCCTTCACCGATACCTCGGCACGGGCTTGCCGGATGCGATCCACCTTCGGCATGGCTGGGCAGACGGCTTTGTAGTATTGCGCGAAATTGACCAGCGTCGTCCCCGGCAGGCCTGCCATCCGGGTGATGGAGTCGAGTATCACCTGCTTCTTTTCGGGCGTTTTGGCGGTGTCCGGGTGGATGCAGAAGACCGCATCATTGTCCTCTCCAAGATAATCGAAGACCTGTTCTTGCGAGAAGTAGGGAAGGTCGCCGGTCCAGGCGGCTTCGAACTTGACGGTATTGGACACATGCAGGATTCCACGCCTGTCGAGACCGTTGAACCAGCGCATGTCGCCCTTCTCGGCGGCGAACATCGGCGTCCCTGTGCCGGCCACGGCATCGAGCGTGTTGTCGTCGAAATCGTCGTTCGGAGGAATATAGGTCAGCGGCAGCCTGCCGGTGGAGCGGTAGATTTCGCTCATGCAGTCCCTGATGAGGTCGACGTCCTTCGCGAGCGAGTTTCCGAGCAGCTCGGAAGGCGTATGATGCCAGCCATGCCCCGCGATATCGTATCGCTGGTCCGCCAGCATCGATCGCAGAAAGGCCTTGCTGTTTTCGTCCGCCGACAGCAGGCCCGCCTTGGGGGCCGGGATGATGGCGTTGGTGACTGAATAGCCGGCTTCGATGAGGCCCTTGACGAAGGCCATGTGGCTCGGATCGGTGTCGCTGTCGAGACGCAGGTCATCCACCCTGACCACGATGTAGCGCCTGCCGGCAGCGCGGCTCTGCGTATACAGCCTCTGCGGCGTCAGGACACGCACGGCGCCGGATGAAACCGCCGCAAGTACTGCCATGGCGACGCCGGCCGCGTAGTCGGCCGCATCGGCATTGGACAGGCCGGCGAGCGCGTCAAAGGGAATTTCAACGATGATTGGGTCGATGTTGGCGGCAAGAGCCGTGATATTCCGCGCAAGCGCGGCCGGGGCCGTCAGCGCGGCTGTCGCATTGCCCGATGTGGCGGATGTTCGCACCGAGGCGACGGTGTTCACAAGGCCGGTGTTGGTCATCCAATAGCCTCCACCCGGAGGCTGCTGGCCAACCTTGTCGTCTGGCTCGCCCGCAAGACGAATGACGGTGCGAATGCCGGCCGACCTCATCGAGGCGGCGTCCTGAGGCGATTGCAGCGGCTGATTGGTGGTCAGCGTCAGCGCGGTGATGACGGCCTTGGACTTGTAACGGTCGAACGCGTTGATCATGAGCGAGAAGGCGGCCTGCATCTCGCCGGCCTGCCGGGCCTGCAGATAAGGATCGGCCGGCGCGATCTTCGTGGCATGGATTCCGAATTCGATGGCGTTTGGAGCCAGTTCCACGGACTGCCTGATCCACTTGGCCAGGCCGGAGCTGTAGCCTGGGATGTCGCCGGGATCGCCTGCCATCTTGATGGTCATGGCGATCGGCAGACCGGCGGACGAGAAGGCATTTGCGACAGCTTCGAGCTTGCCTGTGTCGGCGCGGGCGCCGACGCCGCTGACGGTCACGATCAGCGGATTGGGCAGGCGCGCCGCGGCCGTGGCGACACCTCGTCCGGCAACGGCCAGGAGCGGGATGCCGATGCCGCCGAGAAGGACCGAACGCCGGGTTATGTTCATGGGTGCCTCCTGTCGGCGGCTGGAATTGCGTACCGCGCCGGGCTCACCCAGCGGCCATCGGAGTTCGCGGAGAAGGATTTGACGAGGGCGCGCAGGAAAAGAGCGGCGTCGAGAAGCCGGATGGCGGGAAAGGCGATGCCGTAGAGCATCAGGCTCGGCCGCCGCTCGATGACCGCGACGACCAGTGTGAGCGCATAATCGACGGCGAGGAACAGAGCGAGGAGAATGACGGGCGAGACCGGCCGTATCGCCAATTGGCCGATCGAGAATGCGGGCACTTCAAGGCCCGTCGCCAGATACGCCAGGACGGCCAGCGGCAGAGCGAGCGCGAAAACCGATATGACGAGCAATTCGGCCAGCAAGCCGCCGAGCGAAAGCCAGAAGCGGCTTGGCCAGACGCCATGCCGGCGCACCGTCTGCCAGAAACCCAGATACCAGCGTTGCACCTGCTTGCGGTAGTCGGAGAGGTTGAACGGATCTTCCGACGAGCATCGCGCTCTCGGCGTATAGGCGACGCGGCCCAGCCCTTTGTGCTGCACCTCGAAGGTCATGTTGAAGTCTTCGATCACAAGGCCAGGGGCCGTGATGTCGATCTGGATCAGGGCCTGGGTGCGGTACATGCTTGCAAAGCCGGGCGCGATATAGCTCACGCTGGCCCATTTCCAGGACTGGCCATATTGGAACGCCGTCTGCAGGATCCTGTAGAGACGTGTGCGATAGGCGGCGAAGAGCATATCCAGCGTCGGCAGACGCTGATCGCGCCAGCGCGACAGGACATGGCCCGCGACGACGCTGACACCCGGATCGTCGAACAGCGGAAGGGCGTGGTCGAAATAGTGTCGGTCGATTTCGGAGTCTGCGTCCTGGATCAGCACCGCCTTGAACCGCTCGCAAAGGCGATAGTGCTTGATCGCCCGGTCTATGGCCTTGGCCTTGCCACCGTTGGGCCGGATATCAAGAGCCCTGCAGCCCAGGCTCCGGGCGATGGAAACCGTGGCGTCTTTCGATCCGTCGCTGGCGACATAGATCTGCCGGGCCGGGATGATCGCCTTGAGGGCGGCAATGCATTTGGGAAGCGCGATCTCTTCATTATGCGCGGGAATGACGACCGCGACATCGGCGACCCTGATGGCGCGAGGGATCGCGGCGGCCTTGCTGCTGCCGAGTTCGGCGATGAAGCGCAGCAGCCCGACCGTGCACCAGAATGCGATGTTTATGCCCAGCGACGCGCTGAGAACCATCAAGGTCATATTGAGGGCGGCCGTCGGGCTCATGGCGCGGCGGGCTGCAACCGATCGCCCGGGACCGGCGCGCCGCCGTCCCTCCTGTGCGCGGGGCCGAGAGCCGAGCGGGCAGGCTTGATGCCCATCGCGCGAAGCAGGTCCTGGTAGCTCTGGCGGATGCCTGCTTCCAACGAGATGTTCGGCCGCCAGCCGAGGGCCCGAAGCTTGGTCGTGTCCGGCCAGCGGCCGCGGTGATCTTCGATGAAATGCTCGCGAAAGGCTGCTTCGCCCGCAAGGCCGGTCGCCTTTTTCACCGTTGCGAAGAGGTCGCGCACGGTGATCTGTTCGTCGCCGCCGACATTGTAGACCTCGCCGCTTACTCCCTTTTCGACGACGGTGAGAAGTCCGTTCACCAGATCGTCCACATGGAGAAAGGTTCGCGTCTGCGTTCCGTCGCCATAGATCGGCACGGGCTGGCCGGCGATGAGGCGGGTCAACATCTGTGGGATGACACGCTGATCCTTGGGCGACATGGCCGGACCATAGGTGTTGAAAATACGCACGATGCGCACCTCGATTCCATATTTGCCGCCCCAGAAGCGGGTCAGCGCCTCGCCGAAGCGCTTGCCTTCCTCGTAGGGGCTGCGCGGCCCGACCGGATCGACCCGCCCGACATAGGTCTCAGGCTGCGGGAAGACGTCCGGATCGCCGTAAGCCTCGGCGGTGCTGGCGAACAGATATTTCGCCTTGCACCTGCGCGTGATCTTCAACAGGTTCAGCGTTCCGGCGGACGAGGCCATCAGCATCTGCTCGCCCAGCCGCTTGATGTTGGGAACGCCCGTTGGACAGGCCAGGTTGTAGACATGGCTGTAACGACGGCGCTGCAACCGCCGGCAGATTGCCGGATCGGCGATATCCATCTTGATGAAGCCGAAATTTGGATGGCGCGACAACTGGTCGACATTCGCCTGGCGACCGGTGGAGAGATTGTCGACGACATCGACCTGCGCGCCCTGATCGAGAAGGCGACGGGCAAGGTTGGTCCCCAGACACCCCGCGCCTCCGGCGATAAGGCATCTGACTTCGTTGCTGTTCATGCTCATCGAGCGACAATCCTCGTTTGCAAAAGAAGAAAGCCGCACCCCCTCATTGTGCGCCTTGCTCCATGAAACGAGGATTTCCCCAGGCAAAGCAACTGATAGTTAATAATATGATAAACAACAGTGGTTAATTACCTTTTTGTAATCGTTGCTTTTTTTGGCGTTCCTTTTTTAAGATGACCTAAAGTGGAACGACTGCGTGCGAAATCGGCACAAGCAGCGCGCTTGACAATCCGCAGAATCTTGATCCGCCGCGAGCCGCAGTCGCCTTGTTTGCCGGCCCTGCGCAAGGTTCAGCCGCAGAAGAAAACTCGTGGCACAGGAGTTGCATCGCGGCCCATGACAACGTGGGGTTATGACGCCGGCTACAGAAGTCCTGTCCGTCAGAATTCACGGCATTGCAATGCGGCACCGGTTCCGGTCAGCCGCCCTGGTGGAGGGCAACAATGACTTTGGTCGAGCAGGCTCGCGGCGCGACACTTCATTCGAAACTTGAATCACGAACGGCCACGATCGGCGTCATCGGGCTTGGCTATGTCGGCCTACCGCTTGCCGCGGTGGCGGCGCGGGCCGGCTTCCGGGTGATCGGCTTCGACATCGACAACAGCAAGGTTGAGAGGCTGAGGGCGGGCCGGTCCTATATCGGCGCCGTTGCCGACGAGGCGCTGCAGGACATCAGCGCAGGCGGGCGTTTCCAGGCGACATCGGACTTCGCGGCCCTCGAAGAATGCGATGTGATATCCATTTGCGTCCCGACGCCGCTGACAAAGCAGCGGGAGCCGGACCTCTCCTTCGTGGAAGGAACGACGCGCGCCATCGCGGCTCATCTGCGCAAGCACCAGCTTGTCGTGCTGGAATCGACCACCTATCCCGGCACCACCGACGAGGTGATGAAGCCCATACTGGAAGCGACGGGCTACAAATCCGGCAGGGATTTCTTCCTCGGCTATTCGCCCGAGCGCGAGGACCCGGGCAGCATCGGCTTCGAAACCGCCACCATTCCGAAAGTTGTCGCCGGCGACGGGCCGGTCGCCGCGAAACTGGTGGCGCTCTTCTACGGCGCGATCGTGGAGAGGGTCGTGCCTGTCTCGAGCATCAAGGTGGCCGAAGTGGTGAAGCTGACGGAAAACATCTTCCGCGCCGTCAACATCGCCTTGGTCAATGAGCTCAAGGTCATCTATTCCGCCATGGGGATAGACATCTGGGAAGTCATCGAGGCGGCCAAGACGAAGCCTTTCGGCTATATGCCGTTCTATCCCGGTCCAGGGCTCGGCGGACACTGTATCCCGATCGATCCGTTCTACCTGACCTGGAAGTCGCGCGAGTTCGAAGTGTCGACGAAGTTCATCGAGCTGGCCGGCGAGATCAACGTCTCCATGCCGCACTACGTCATGGCGAAGCTCTCGGAAGCCCTCGACACACAGCTTGGCCTGCCGCTGAGCCAGGCAGCCATCCTGATCGTCGGCGTCGCCTACAAGAAGAACGTGTCGGACGTGCGCGAAAGCCCGGCGCTCAAGCTGATCGAGCTGCTCGAGACACGCACCGCCGACATTGCCTATCATGACCCTCACGTCGCGCGCATCCCGAAGACGCGCAAGCACCCGATGCTGGCCGGCAAGGATTGCATCCGCCTCAACCGCGACTCGATCGCTGCCTATGACGCGGTCGTCATCGTCACCGACCATGACGGGGTCGACTATGGGCTCCTGGCAAATCATTCGCGCCTGATCATCGACACGCGCAACGCCATGCAGCGCAACGGCATCGTCTGCGACCGGGTGGTGAAAGCGTAGGGCATTCGCCGGCCAGCCTGGGATCCGGCGCCGACGGCACGTTCACTTGCCGGGGCTGGGCTGCTACGGATAGCGCCGATACGGATAGCCGGCGCACCGCGCCGGGAGGATTGGATGCCCTTCAAGCGCAGAAAGAACACCGCCGCGATACCACGCACGGTGCCCGCCTTCGAGCATATCGTGACCGAGGCGAGCGACAGTTTCCTGTGGCGGCTGGACGACTATCCGTGGGAGCGCAATGTCTGGAATTTTCACCCCGAATACGAAATCCATCTTCTGAGGAAATCGTCCGGCGTGGTGCTGGTCGGCGACCATATCGGCGAGTTCGGACCGGGCTACCTGACCATCGTCGGCGGCGGCCTGCCGCATGACTGGGTGACCGCGGTGCAGCCCGGCGAGCTGATCCAGGGCCGCGACATCGTTCTCCAATTCGATCCCGAGCGGCTGCGCGGCTCGTCCGGGCTGCTGCCGGAACTGCGCGAGCTGGAGCCGTTCCTGGAACGCTCGCTGCGCGGCATGGTCTTCCATGGCCAGACCGCGCTCGACGGCGCCGACCTGATGGAAAGGATGGGAGAGGTGCATGGGCTGACGAGGTTCCGCCTGTTCCTCGAATTGCTGGACCTCCTGGCCGCCACCGACGAATATAAGCTGTTGTCGTCCCCGGATTTCTCCCCGCTGCTCGACGCCGAGTCGCTCACCATCATCCAGCGCTCGCTGACTTATCTGTTCCAGCATTTTGCCGAGGACCTGAAGCTGCCGGAGGTGGCGGCGTTGGCCGGGATGAGCGAAAGCACTTTTTCCCGCTTCTTCCAGAAGAACACCGGCAACTCGTTCAGCGACCATGTCGCCAAGCTCAGACTCTGGCAGGCCTGCAAGCTGCTCGCCGATACCGAGATCCCGATCACCGACATCTGCTTCCAGGTCGGCTACATGAACATCTCCAACTTCAACCGCGCCTTCCTGCGCAAGCACAAGATGACGCCCTCCTCCTATCGCAAGCTGTCGCGGCAGCGGCTGACGCTGCGGGCCTGATCGAGCCGGGAGCGGCTACGCTTGATAGCACTGATACTCGTGTGACGGGCAGACTCTGCTCGTGCCATTTTTTGCGCCGCACAATGCATAAAAGTACAGGTCTGCTGCAACGGGGCTTCTAGTCTCGCCCCTTCCAACTCCTCATTTTGGCGCCGGTCGCAGTCATGCGGGCGACGTGAGGGTCGCTTAGCCCGCGGACTTGCTACTTCCCGCGCATGTTCCTGGAGGAGAAACATCAATGAAATCAAACCGGCTCGCTGCCAGCCTCGGTGCAGCTTTCGTGCTTACCGCTTCCGTTTCAACCGCAGCCCTGGCGCAGGCGCCGGTCTGCTCGGCGCCGGTCAAGGTGCTGGCGCAGCCGCGCGACGGCCTGACGCTGCTGGAGGACTCCAAGGACGAGTTCAAGAAACTCTCCGGCGCTTCGTTCCAGATCGATTACCTCAACGAGAACGACCGCCGCGCCAAGTCGCGGGCCGATGCTTCCACCGTCGGCAACTACAACGTCTACTATGTCGACGAGGCCAATGTGGCGCTGTTCGCGTCGTCGGGCTGGATCGTGCCTCTGACCGATTATTACCCGGCTGACTATGACTACGCCGATTTTGATCCGGGCCGCCAGAAGGTCGCCACTTATGACGGCAAGGTGTGGTTCGCGCCGCTGACCGGCGGCGGCGACCTGATGGTCTACCGCAAGGACGTGCTGGAGGCCGCCGGCATCCAGCCGCCGAAGACGCTGGACGAGCTGATCGCCGACGTGCCGAAGCTGACCAATGCCGACAAGGGCATGTACGGCATTGCGCTGCGCGGCGCGCGCGGCTCGGGCGCCAATGTCTGGCGCTGGATGCCGTTCTTCAAAGCCTATGGCGGCAAGTGGTTCGACGGCGACAAGCCGGCTTTCAATTCGGACGCCGCCGTCAAGGCGACCGAGACCTATCTGAAGCTGTTCAAGGACTCGGCGCCCGGCACGCAGACCGGCAGCTGGGATGAATCGACCGGTGCTTTCCTGTCCGGCCAGGTCGCCATCCTCGTCGAATCGACGCCGCTGTCGGGCATGGCGGTGGACCCGAAGACCTCTCAGGTGGTCGGCAAGATCGGCTTCCTGCCGCCGCCCTCGCCGCTGCCCGGCGGCGGTTACGGCCATGGGCTTGCCATCGGCACAAAGGCCAATGCGGATGACGCCGCGAAGAAATGCGCCGGCCTGTTCATCGCCTGGGCGACGTCGAAAGAGAACGAGAAGCGCCGGCTCGACGCGCATCAATTCGGCGAGCTGAACCGCACCAGCATCCTCACCAGCAAGGAATTCGCCGATATCTACGGCGCCGATCTCGGCCAGGCGCTGGCTGATACCGGCAAGGTCACGGCGGTGAACTTCTGGCAGGATCCGCGCTGGCCCGATCTCGGCGACCGCTGGGGCATCATCCTGGAAGAGCTTGTCACCGGCACGCGCACCGACATCAAGGGCGGCCTCAACGAGCTCGAGGCCTATGCCAACGATCTGGTGAAGAAGAAGTAATCCTCCCGCCCGCGGCGCGCGATCCACGGCATTCGTCGGAATGCCGGGATCCCCGCCGCGGGACCTTCGCCAGACAGCAGTCCAAATCCGAGGATAGGCAATGCGCCGACGCTCTTCCCTGCCGGTCACATTTCTCGTTCCGACGCTCGCCATCCTGCTCGTGCTGTCGATGGTGCCGACGCTCTACGCCATCGTGATCGCGCTGCAGAACCGCGAGCTGAGCACGACGGGCTATTCCTGGGTCTGGTTCTCGAACTTCGCCGATCTCTTTACCGACCGCCGTTTCCTCAACGCCGTCTGGGTTTCGGTGAAATGGGAGATCGTCACCGTGGTGGCGACAATGGTGGTGGCGATCGGACTGGGTGTGCTGATGTTCGAGGTCGCCGGCCCACGCCTTCGCAATTTCTATTGCCTGCTGTTCATCATCCCGGTGCTTTTGCCGCGCGTCTCGGCCGCCTTCGTCTGGAAGTTCGCCTATCACCCGCTCTATGGCATCGCCACCTATCCCTACCGGCTGATTACTGGTGGGCTGATCTTCGATCCGCTGTCCAAGCCCGCGACCGCTCTGTTTGCCGTCGCTTCGGTCGATGTCTGGCAATGGGGGCTGTTCTTCGCCGTCATCGTGCTGAAGCTGCTCGAAATCTTGCCGCCGCAGCCGATCGAGGCGGCCAGGCTCGACCACGCCAAGCGCTGGCAGATCCACGCCTACGTCACCTTGCCGATGCTGAAGGCGCCGCTGATCAGCCTGATGTTCGTCAAGATGATCGAGTCGCTGCGATCCTTCGACCTCATCTATGTGATGACGCGCGGCGGGCCCGGCGTCGCGACCGAGACGCTCGACATGTACGCCTTCTCGCAAGGCTTCATCGAATCCGGCAAGGTTTCCTACGCGTCGGCCATGGCGGTGCTGATGATGATCGCGACCGTCATCACCTTCACCATGCTGTGGAAGCGGGTGCAGGCATGAAGCCATATCCGATAAGAGTGGGCCGCCTGGTCGCCAAGGCCATCCTGGCGCTGGCCGGATTCCTGGCCGTGTTCCCGTTGGTCTGGACGGCGCTCAACGCGCTCAAGAACAATGTCGACATCATCACGCGCGTGCCGAAAGTGATCTTCACGCCGACGCTCGCCAACATCACCTATATCCTCGGCCGCGACAGCGTGCTGACCGGGCTCTACAACTCGGTCGTCGCCTGCGGCGCGGCGGTGCTGATCGGCATCGTGCTCGGCCTGCCGGCGGCCTATGCGGTGGCGCGCTACCCAAACCGCTTTGCCGGCGACATCCAGTTCTTCGTCTTGTCGCTGCGCTTCCTGCCGCCGGTGGCGGTGGCCATCCCGCTGATGGTGATCTGGCTGCAGGTCGGCCTCTACGACACTTTGCCGGCGCTGATCGTCACCTATTCGCTGCTCACCATCTCGGTGATCATGTGGCTCGCCATCCCAGCCTTCCAGGGCGTGCCGAAGGAGATCGAGGAAGCGGCTTTCGTCGATGGCTACGGCGCCTATTCGGTGTTCTGGCGGATCGCGCTTCCCGTCGCGGCGCGCTCGCTGATCGGCGCCGTCGCCTTCAGCTTCGTTCTGGTCTGGAACGAGTTCCTGATCGCGCTGATGCTGTCGAGCTCCAACGCCAAGACGCTGCCGATCGTGGCTTCCGAGCTGTCCCAGCAAGGCATGAACGTGCCATGGGGAATCCTCAATGCCTCGGTCGTGCTCTTGTCGCTGCCGCCGCTGCTGTTCCTCGGTGTTTTGAGCGGCTTCCTGAATTCCGTTTTCCGGCAAAAGAAAAATTGAAGTGAGGCTTATCCCGATGCGGGCACTGGTGCTTGAGAAAAAAGGCGAACTGTCGCTGCGCGAGATCGCGCTGCCGCAAGACGTCGGACCGGACGACGTCAGGATCGCGATCCACACCGTCGGCGTCTGCGGCAGCGACGTGCATTACTACACGCATGGCGCCATCGGCAGCTATATCGTGCGCCAGCCGATGGTGCTCGGCCACGAGGCGTCGGGAACCGTCGTCGAGGCCGGCGCCAATGTCACAAGCCTGAAGGTCGGCGACCGGGTGTGCATGGAGCCAGGCGTGCCGAATCTTGCGTCGCGCGCGACGAAGCTCGGCATCTACAATGTCGACCCCGACGTCCGCTTCTGGGCGACGCCGCCGGTGCATGGCGTGCTCGCGCCCTATGCAGTCCATCCGGCGGCCTTCACCTACAAGCTGCCGGACAATGTCTCCTTCGCCGAGGGCGCGCTGGTCGAGCCCTTCGCCATCGGCATGCAGGCGGCGGCGCGCGCCAGGATCGTTCCGGGCGACGTCGCCGTCGTCGTCGGCTGCGGACCGATCGGCATCATGATCGCGCTGGCCGCTTTAGCCGGCGGCTGTTCCAAGGTGCTGATCTCGGACTTCTCCGCGCCGAAGCTGGAGATCGCCGCCCAGTACCCCGGCATCGTACCGGTCAATATCGGCAAGCAGTCGCTGGTCGACACCGTTGCGGCCGCGACCGACAATTGGGGCGCCGATATCGTGTTCGAGGCGAGCGGCAGCCCGAAGGCCTTCGCCAACCTGTTCGACGTGGTGCGGCCGGGCGGCGCGGTGGTGCTGGTCGGCCTGCCAGTAGAGACGGTCGAGCTCAACGTGCCGGCGGCGATCTCCAAGGAAGTGCGCATCGAAACCGTGTTCCGCTATGCCAACATCTTCGACCGTGCCCTGCAGCTCATCGCCTCCGGCAAGGTCGACCTCAAGCCGCTGATCACCGGCACTTATGATTTCTCCGAGAGCATCAAGGCGTTCGAGCGCGCCGCGCAAGGCAAGCCGCAGGACGTCAAGCTGCAGATCCTGCTGACCGGCGAGAAGGGATAAGGAATGTCCGCCATCGTTTGCTCCCATGTCGACAAGGCCTATGGCGCCACGACCGTCATCCGCGATCTCAATCTCTCGATCGAAGAGCATGAGTTCGTCGTGTTCCTCGGCCCGTCCGGCTGCGGCAAGTCCACGCTTCTCAGGATGCTGGCGGGGCTGGAGGACATCAGCGGCGGCAAGGTGTCGATCGGCGGCAAGGTGGTGAACGATCTCGACCCAGGCGACCGCGGCATCGCCATGGTGTTCCAGAATTATGCGCTCTATCCGCATATGACGATCTTCGACAACATCGCCTTCGGACTGAAGCGGCAGAAGGTGCCGGCGGCCGAGATCAAGAGGCGCGTCGAGGCCGTCGCTAGAACGCTTGGCCTCGAACCCTATCTCGGCCGCAAGCCGACCGAGCTTTCCGGCGGCCAGCAGCAGCGCGTGGCGATCGCGCGCGCCATGATCAAGACGCCGAAAGTGTTCCTGTTCGACGAACCGCTGTCCAATCTCGACGCCAAGCTGCGCAACCATATGCGCGTCGAGATCGCGAGGCTGCACCAGTCGCTGAAGACCACGACCGTCTATGTCACGCATGACCAGCTCGAGGCGATGACGCTGGCCGACCGCATCGTCTTGTTGAAGGACGGCGTGATCGAGCAGATCGGCTCGCCGGCGGAAATCTATCGCCGTCCCGGCAATCTGTTCGTGGCCGGCTTCATCGGCACGCCGAACATGAATTTCATCGAGGCCATGGTCGGCCGCACAGGCGATGGCTGGACGTTGACCGGCACGGGGACAGTGCTATCGGTCGAGGGCAGCGACTTCTACCTGCAGCATGGCGATCGCGTGGTGCTCGGCATCCGGCCTCCGGATCTGAAGACGGCGGAAGCCGGCGCGGGAAACCTGCTGCAAGGCACCGCCGATCTCATCGAGTTCCATGGCAATGACGCGCTGGTGACGTTCGGCTTTGGCGGCAAGGAGATCAGCGCGCTGGTGCCGGCCCGCGAATGCCCGCAGCAGAGCGCGCCGGTGCGCTACACGTTCGACGAGGAAAGCATCCATCTGTTCGACGCCGAGACAGGCAAGTCGCTGCGCAGGCAGTAGAACGGCGAGAGCGTTCCTGGAATCGCCCTATCCGATCGCGTCGAGCATCTGCCGCTGGCGATGCATTTCGAGGAATATCCGGTAGTCGCGGTCGAAGCGAGCTCCGGCGGCCTTGTTGGGCGCGCGGATCTTGCCGCCCTGTTGCATGGCGACGCAGGCGGCGTTGAGATCGGGATAGATCCCGGCGGCGGTCGCCGCCACCATGCCGGTGCCGAGCAACACCGCCTCGTCGGCCAGCGGCTCGACAACCGTGCAACCGGTGGCGTCGGCGTAGAGCTCCATCAAAAGCGGGTTCTTGGTATGGCCGCCGGTGACATGCAGCGTGTCGATCAGATAGCCGTTCTCGTTCAGCGCCTCGAGCACATGGCGCACGCCGAGCGCGATGCCGACGGCGGTGCGCCAGTAGAGCTTGCACAGGCTGTCGAAAGAGGAATCGAGCGTCAGGCCGCTGATGACGCCGACCGCATGCGGGTCGGCGAGCGGCGAGCGGTTGCCGTGAAAATCCGGCAGCACATGCAGCCTTGCAGCCAGCGCATCGCCGTCCTCGGCGCGCAGTTCGGCGACGCGCCCGGCGATCTTCATATGCATGGCCGCGTCCGGCTCGCCGCCGGCGCCATGCCAGCGGATGATGTGGTCGAGCAGCGCGCCGGTGGCCGACTGGCCGCCTTCCGACAGCCACAGCGTCGGCAATGCCGCGCCGAAATAAGGGCCCCAGACGCCGGCAAAAGGCTGCGGGTCGGGCGACATCGCCATGACGCAGGACGATGTGCCGGCAATCAGCGCCAGATGCCGGCCAATGTCCTTCTCGTCGCCGGCAAAGCCGCCCAGAACGCCGAGCGCGCCGGCATAGGCGTCGATCACGCCGGCGCCCACCCGGCATTTTTCAGTGAGGCCGAGCTCGGCGGCCGCCTTGGCCGTCAGTGGGCCGATATCGGCGCCGACGGGGCTGGCCTTTTCCGGCAGGTTGCCATGCTCGAACAGGTCGCCGAGACCGACAAGTTCGAAGAAGTCGCGCCGCCAGCTTTTTTCCTCATGCGCGAGATAGGTCCATTTCGCCGTCAGCGTGCATTGCGAGCGGGCGAGCGAGCCTGATGCCTTCCAGGTCAGGAAATCGGCGAGATCGAATAGATAGCCGGCTTCGTTCCATGTCTTCGGCAGATGGCGCTTCAGCCACATCAGCTTCGGCGTTTCCATCTCCGGCGACATCACACCGCCGATATAATCGAGCACGGCGTGGCCGCTCGTGGTGCATTCATCGGCCTCGGCGATGGCGCGATGATCGAGCCAGACCATCGTGTCCCAGCGCTTCTCGCCGGTGACCGAGACGCTGATCTGGCTGCCTTGCCTGTCGCGCGCGACCAGCGAGCAGGTGGCGTCGAAAGAGATGCCGGCGATATCCCCAGCGGCGACGCTGGATTTCTGCAGAGCGGACCGCACGGATTTGCATACCGCCGACCAAATATCTTCCGAATCATGCTCGGCGTGATCGGGCTTGGGCTGATGCATGGCGATCGGATGATCGGCGCGGCCGAGCAGGTTGCCGCGCGCGTCGAGAATGCCCGCGCGGGCGCTCCCGGTGCCGACATCGACCGCGCAAACGAAACTCTTCGTCAAGATGCTTTTTCTCTCGCTCCCAGGCCTGCAATCAGATCGGGCAATTGCAGCATGTCAGCGAATATAAAGTCCGGTTCCGTCGACGCAAGCCGCGCCTTGAGGGCGGGGTTGGACGCGTGCGAGCCACCGGTGAAGGCAAAAACGCGCATGCCCGCCGCGCGGGCCGCGGCAACGCCGGCGGGGCTGTCCTCGATCACCAGGCAACGGCGCGGATGCGCCCGCATGCTGGCGGCGGCATGCAGGAAAAGGTCGGGCGCCGGCTTGCCGCGCTTGACCATGCTGGCGCTGAACAGATGCGGCTCCAGCAAGGGAAGCAAGCCGGTGACGTCGAGCGCGTAGCGGATGCGCTCCAGCGTGCCGGAGGAGGCGACGCAGCATGGCAGGCCAAGCTTCGGCAGCAGCTCCTTGACGCCCGGGATCGGCTTCAATTCCTCGCGAAATTTGCGCATCAGGTCGACGCGCATGGCGGTCAGATGCTCGTCGCTGATCTCCAACCCGAAATCGCGGCCGAGGATCTCGCGCACGCTTTTCATGCTCTTGCCGAGGAAATGCTCGTAGGCGGCGTCCTCACTGACCGTGCCGCCGGCAATCTCGATCATGCCAAGCAGCGCCGAGACCGAGAGCGCCTCGCTGTCGACCAGCACGCCGTCACAGTCGAAGATGACCAGTTCCGGCGTCATGGCTGTTGCTTCCAGCTAAGCAATTCCAGGAAAAGTGCGAGCGGTTTTCCGCCCGGAATTGCGTCGAAAGAGATCGAGGCTTTCAGAGCTTGCCGGCGAGATAGCGCGTCAGGGTTTCATGCGCGCCCTGCGCCCACAGCACCTTCAAGGCGTGGGCGAAGGCTTCGCCGAAGACAGGCGAGCGACCGACATCGCCATAGATATCCTCCATAGCCAGCCAGGCCTTCGGATCGTCCTTCGCCGCTTTCGCGGTCGCTTGCATGCGGTCCCAGCTCGGGTCGTTCGGCTCGATGACGGCGCCGCTGTCGGTGGTGCCGAAGCAGTAGCGGCACCACAAGGCCGATTCCAGCGCGAGACCGGCGACGCCCTCGCCCGCCTTCAGCCGGTCGGCGATCGTCGGGATGATGAATTTCGGCTGACGGTTGGAGCCGTCGAGGCAAAGCCGGCGGATGGTGTCGCCGATCTTCGGGTTGGAGAAGCGGCGCTCGATGAGCTGGTAATAGTCCTCCAGATCGGTGTCGGGCACGGGCGGCACGGTCGGGATGATCTCGTCATGCTCGAGCTTCGACAGGAAGCCGCGCACCAGCGGCTCCTGCATGCCTTCATGGACGAAATGGATGTCCATCAGCCCGGCCGGATAAGCGATCGTGGCGTGGCCGCCATTGAGGATGCGGATCTTCATCAGCTCGTAAGGCGAGACGTCCTTGACGAACTGCACGCCGACCTTTTCCAGCGCCGGGCGGCCGGCGGTGAAACGGTCCTCCAGCACCCATTGCTTGAACGGCTCGCAGAACACCGGCCAATTGTCCTCCAGCCCGAAATCGTCGGCGAGGATCTTGCGCTCTCGGTCGCTGGTGGCCGGGGTGATGCGGTCGACCATGCCGTTCGGGAAGGCGACCTTGTCCTCCACCCATTTCGCCAGATCCTCGTCGATCAGCCTGGCAAGGCCGATCACGCCGTCGGAGGTGACGTGGCCGTTATGGGGGATGTTGTCGCAGGACATGACGGTGAACGGCACGATGCCGTCGGCGCGCCGGCGCAGCAGGCCGGCAAGGATGATGCCGAAGACGGTCTTCGGCGCAGCACCCGGCTGGGCGTCGGCGACGATGTCGGGATGGGCCGGGTTGAACTTGCCGGAGGCCGGGTCGATGAAATAGCCGCCCTCGGTGATGGTCAGCGAGACGATCTTGATCGCCGGATCGGCGAGTTGGTCAATGATCGCGGCAGCGTCGCCGGGCGTCAGGAAATCGATCATGGCGCCGGTGACGCGGGCGCTCATATGACCCTGGTCCTGCTCGACGACCGTGGTCAGCCAGTCCTGTTCCTGGAGCTTGGAACGGCCGATCTTTTCGCCCTCGAACACGCCGGCGCCGATCAACGCCCAGTCATGGCCCTCGCCGGTGCCGAACAGGTCGTCGAGATAGACCGCCTGGTGCGAGCGGTGGAAATTGCCGACGCCAAAATGGACGATGCCCGCCTTCAGGGCGGAGCGGTCGTATTTCGGGCCGGCGACCTTGGCCGGCAGCCTGGCGAGGTTCGAAGAAGAGAGTTTCACGGTCATCTCATTTTACCCTTTGGCCGATCTGCAGCCCGACTGTTTACGCCTCCTTGGGGAGAGCGAGGATGAGGGGCAACACCTGGTGTTCCAGCATGCCGCCCCTCACCCGCCCCATGGCGTCTTCTCCGGAGGAAAGAAGAGAAGCGCCTTCCCCCTCAGCCCATCCCGGTCAACTCATCCATTGGCCGCCATCGACATTGTAGGTCTGGGCGACAATGTATTCGGCCTCGTCGCTGGCGAGGAAAACCGCCATGCCGGCGAGGTCCTCGGGCTTGCCCATGCGACCGTAAGGAACGCCTTCGCCGACCAGACGCTTCTTCTCGCCCTTGGGCCGGTTCTCGTATTTGGCGAACAGCGCGTCGACCTGGTCCCACATGTCGCTGTCGACGACGCCCGGCGCGATGCCGTTGACGTTGATGCGATGCTTGATGAGATCGAGGCCCGCCGATTGAGTGAGCGAGATGACGGCAGCCTTGGTGGCGCAATAGACGGCGACCAGCGGCTCGCCGCGACGGCCGGCCTGGCTCGCCATGTTGATGATCCTGCCGCCCTTGCCGCGCGCGATCATCGAGCGGGCAGCCGCCTGCAGCATGAACAGCGTGCCGGCGACGTTGACGGAGAACAGTTTTTCGTAGCTCGCCTTGGTGATCTCGACGATCGGCGCCAAGTCGAAGACCGCCGCGTTGTTGACCAGCACGTCGAGCCCACCGGTCTTCGCCTCGACCGCCTTCACCGCCGCTTCGATCGAAGACTGATCGGTGACGTCGAGCCGGACCGCGTAAGCGGCCGGGCCGATCGCCTTCGCCGTCGCTTGCGCCGCGTCGAGGTCGATGTCGGCAATCGCCACCGTCGCGCCTTCGCGCGCATAGGCTTCGGCGAAGGCCCTGCCGATGCCGCGCGCCGATCCGGTGATCAGCGCCGATTTGCCTTTCAGCCTCACTTTCCCGTCCTCACTGGGCCAGCGCCTTGCCGTCGGCGCCGAAGCGATGGAGCTTGGCCTTGTCGGGGGTCAGGTAGACGGTATCGCCGTGTTTCACGCCGACCTCGCCGTCGGCGCGGACATTGACGGTGCCGATACCGTCCGCCTGGACGTGCAGGAAAGTGTCGGAGCCAAGATGCTCGGCGACGCCGACCGTCGCCTTCCAGTCGCCCGACGTGGTCGAGATGTTGAGATGCTCGGGCCGGATGCCGATGGTCTTGGCGCCGTATTTGTCAGCCGGCGCGCCTTCGATGAGGTTCATCTTCGGCGAACCGATGAAGCCGGCGACGAAGAGGTTCTTCGGCGTCTTGTAGAGCTCCATCGGCGAGCCGACCTGCTCGATGTTGCCGGCGTTGAGCACGACGATCTTGTCGGCCATGGTCATGGCTTCGACCTGGTCGTGGGTGACGTAGATCATCGTCGTCTTGAGCTGATGGTGCAGCTCGCTGATCTCCAGGCGCATGGTGCCGCGCAGTGCGGCATCGAGGTTGGACAGCGGCTCGTCGAACAGGAAGGCCGAAGGCTGGCGCACGATGGCGCGGCCGATGGCGACGCGCTGGCGCTGGCCGCCGGACAGCTGGCCGGGGCGGCGCTCGAGATAGTTGGTGAGGTTCAGCACGCGGGCTGCGTCCTTCACCTTCTTGTCGATGGTCGCCTGGTCCTCGCCGGCCATCTTCAACGGGAAGGCGATGTTCTTGGCGACCGTCATATGCGGATAGAGCGCGTAGGACTGGAACACCATGGCAAGCTTGCGTTTGGCCGGCGCCTCGCCGGTGACGTCGCGGCCATCGATGCTGATGGTGCCGCCGCTGGTGTCCTCGAGCCCGGCGATCAGCCTGAGCAGCGTGGACTTGCCGCAACCCGATGGGCCGACGAACACGACGAACTCGCCGTCATCGATGTTGAGGTCGATGTCCGGAATGATCACCGTCGACCCGAAGGACTTGGAGACGTTCTTGAGCGTGATGTTTCCCATGGTTTCCTCCCGGGGATGGTCTTCGTCGTCCGCCGCTCGGGCGTCGTTACTTCACGGCGCCAAAGGTGAGGCCGCGCACAAGCTGCTTCTGGCTGAACCAGCCCATGATCAGGATCGGCGCGATCGCCAGTGTCGAGGCCGCAGAAAGCTTTGCCCAGAACAGGCCTTGCGGACTGGAGAAGGAGCTGATGAAGGCCGTCAGCGGCGCGGCATTGGTGGTGGTGAGCCGGATGGTCCAGAACGCTTCGTTCCAGGCGAGGATGATGTTCAAGAGCATGGTCGAGGCGATGCCCGGAACGGCCATCGGCGTCAGCACATAGATGATCTCGTTCCACAGCGAGGCGCCGTCCATGCGCGCCGCTTCCAGGATCTCGCCCGGGATCTCGCGGAAATAGGTGTAGAGCATCCACACCACGATCGGCAGGTTGATCAGCATCAGCATGACCATCAGGCCGATGCGGCTGTCGAGCAGGCCGGTGTCGCGGAAGATCAGGTAGATCGGGAACAGCACCGCGACGGCCGGCATCATCTTGGTGGACAGCATCCACATCAGGATGTCCTTGGTGCGCTTGGTCGGCGAGAAGGCCATCGACCATGCCGCGGGGACCGCGATCAGCAGCGCCAGGATGGTCGAGCCGACCGACAGCAGCACCGAATTGAAGAAGAACTTGAAGTAGCCGCTCTGCTGCTGGACCTCCGAATAGCTCTCGAAGGTCCCGGATGGGATCAGGGCGAAGCCCTGGATCGCCTCCTGTTCCGATTTGAACGAGGTGATGATCGTATAGAGGATCGGAAAGAAGATCAGCAGGGCGACGATCCAGGCGGCGGCCGTGGCAATGGTCTTGTGCTGGGTGGTGACTGCGCGTGCCATCTTGTCCTCCCTTACTTGTCGAGGTTCTTGCCGACGGCGCGCATGGCGAAGAAGGCAACGATGTTGGCGAGAATGACGGCGATCACGCCACCGGCGGACGCCTGGCCGATTTTGAACTCCAGCAGCGCCTTCTGGTAAACGAGGAAGGGCAGGTTGGTGGAGGCGTAGCCCGGGCCGCCATTGGTGGTGACCAGGATCTCGGCATAGATCGAGAGCAGGAAGATGGTCTGGATCAGGATGACGACGGTGATGGCGCGCGACATGTGCGGCAGCGTCAGATACCAGAAGCGGCTGAGAAAGCCGGCGCCGTCCATCTCGGCCGCCTCTTTCTGCTCGCCGTCGAGCGACTGCAGCGAGGTGAGCAGGATCAGCGTTGCGAAAGGCAGCCATTGCCAGGCGACGATGATGATGACCGCCGTCAGCGGGTGCTGGCCGAACCAGTCGATCGGCTGGGCGCCGAAGAAGCGCGCAATGTCGGCGAAGACGCCGTATTGCGGGTGCATGATCATGTTCTTCCAGACCAGTGCGGCCACCGGCGGCATGACGAAGAACGGCGAGATGACCAGGATGCGCACGATCCCCTGACCCCAGATCGGCTGATCGAGCAGCAGCGCAAGGAGAATGCCGCCGATGATGGTGATCAGGAGGACCGCCACGACGATGGTCAGCGTGTTGAGAATGGCGGCGAAGAACGCCGGATTGTCGTAGAACAGCCTGTAGTTGGAGAAACCGACAAAGCCGTCGCGGATCGGGTTCAGCGGATTGTATTGCAGGAACGAGAACCACAACGTGAACGCCAGCGGCACGATCATCCAGATGAACAGCAGGATCACCGATGGCGCCATCATGAAACGCGCAAGCGAACGGGTTTGCTGAGTAGCCATGACGGTCACCCTCCCAAGGTCAGCCGGATTTTCAGAGTTGTGCCAGAATTTTCCCGATTTTGAAGGGTGGCCGCCCGAACTGGGTTTCGGGCGGCCACCTGCCGGTCATGATGCGCGACCGGCATTCGGCACCGGGAGGAGCCTTACTTGATGTAGCCGCCTTCGGTCATCGCCGCGGTGGCCGCGTCCTGGGCCTGCTTCAGCGCATCGTCGACGCTCGACTGGCCGGCAAGGGCGGCCGAGAAGAGTTGGCCGACGGTGGTGCCGAGGCCCTGGAATTCAGGAATGGCGACGAACTGCACGCCGACATAGGGCACCGGCTTGACGGTCGGATGCGTCGGGTCGGCGGCGTTGATGGAGTCCAGCGTCATCTTCGCGAAGGGCGCCGCCTTCTGGTATTCCGCATTGGCGTAGAGCGAGGAGCGCGTGCCCGGAGGAACGTTGGCCCAGCCTTCCTTCGAGGCGACCAGCTCGGCATAGTGCTTGCTGGTTGCCCAGGAGACGAACTTCTCGGCGGCATCGGCCTTCTGGGTGCCGGCGGGGATCGCCAGCGACCATGCCCACAGCCAGTTGCCGCGCTTGCCGAGGCCGTTGTCGGGCGCCAGCGCGTAGCCGACCTTGTCGGCGACCTGCGAGGCCTTCGGATCGGAGACGAAGGAGGCGGCGACGGTGGCGTCGATCCACATGCCGCACTTGCCCTGCTGGAACAGCGCCAGGTTCTCGTTGAAGCCGTTGGACGAAGCGCCTTCCGGACCGTCGGCCTTCATCAGGTCGACATAGAACTGCAGCGTGTTCTTCCACTCGGGCTGGTCGAACTGCGGCTTCCAGTTCTCGTCGAACCAGCGCGCGCCGAAGGAGTTCGACATGGCCGTGAGGAAGGCCATGTTCTCGCCCCAGCCGGCCTTGCCGCGCAGGCACACGCCGTTCACGCCGTTGGCGCGGTCGGTCATCTTGTCGGCGGCCTGCTTGATGAAGTCCCAGGTCGGGGCATCGGGCATCTTCAAGCCCGCCTTCTCCATCAGGTCCTTGCGGTACATGACGAAGGAGCTTTCGCCGTAGAAGGGCGCGGCATAGAGCTTGCCGTCGACCGAAAGGCCGCCGGCGATGGCCGGGATGATGTCCTTGACGTCATAGTCGTCGCCAAGCTTGTCGAGCGGCAGGAGCCAGCTCTGCTTGGCCCAGATCGGAACCTCATAGGTGCCGATGGTCATGACGTCGTACTGGCCGCCCTTGGTGGCGATATCCGTGGTGACGCGCTCGCGCAGCACGTTCTCTTCGAGCGTGACCCAGTTGAGCTGGATGTCGGGGTTGGCCTTGGTGAAGTCGTCCGTCAGCTTCTGCATACGGACCATGTCGCCATTGTTGACGGTGGCGATGGTGATGGATTCGGCTTGCGCGGCGAAAGCGAGGGCGCTGGCCGACAACAGGCCCAGGGTGAGCGTGCGAAGTTTCATCAAATTCCTCCCATAAACCAAGTTGAGCATTTGCCTTGGCTTTGGGCAATTACTCACTTGGCGTGAATTATGTCAACCCTGAATCTATGCTGCAACGCAGCAGAAATGACGTTACGTGACCCCGATCCAGCGATGCGGCCGGCATCTTTGGAGGAGGAAGCTAAGGGGGGTGCCGGATTACGGGCAGGCGATCTCGGCCAGGATCCAGTCGCGGAAGGCGCGGATCTTCGGCACGTTGCGACGCGCCGTCGGATAGACCAGCCAATAGGCATGGCCGTCGTCGCCGACCAGGTCGAAGGGCTGGACCAGGCGGCCGTCGGCGATCTCGTTCTTGAACAGGGCCCTGGTCAGGATCGCCACGCCGTGACCGGCCATGGCCGCATTCGCCTCATAGGCCTGCGCGCCCATGCTGGAGCCGGGCCGTTTTGCGAGGTCGTGCCCGGTCACGCCGGCGGCCTCGAACCATTGCGCCCACCAGACGTCGCCGGGATCGAGGATCGGCAGGCGCAGCAGATCCGCCGGCTCGTTGACGCCGCCGATGCTCGCCGCTAGCTTAGGGCTGAGCATCGGGGTGAAATCGGCATCGAGCAGTTTGTGCGCCTCCAAGCCCGGCCATTTGCCGCCGCCTGAACGGATGGCGAGATCGACATCCTCGCGCGCGAAATCGGTCAGGCGGCTCGACGTGTCGAGCCGCACGGCAAGTGCCGGATGCGCGAGCTGGAACGAGCCCAGATGCTGCGCCAGCCAGTTCGAGGCGAAGGTCAGCACGGTGGTGACGCAGAGCAGGCCGTCGGCGCCGCCGCGCGCCGCGGCATAGGCCTGGCCCAGGATGGCGAAGGCCTCGCTGACGGCGGGCGCCAGGCGCTGGCCGGGCTCGGTCAACTCGATCTGCCGCGGACGGCGCAGAAACAGCGGCGCGCCGATGCGCTCCTCGAGCAGCTTGATCTGATAGCTCGCAGCCGCCTGGGTCATGCCCAGTTCCTGCGCCGCCTTGGTGAAGGACAGGTGCCTGGCCACCGCCTCGAACACCCGGATCGCCTGCAGCGGCGGCAGCGGCGCAAGCTGCGGAGAGCTGAGATCGGGCATAAGGCCTCCTTATGGGTCATGATCGAGGTTTAATTGGAAGCACGAACCGGCCAGACCGATATTTGGGGTCGACGATCAATCCAGTTCAAGCGCCAGAGCGCTTCGCCGTTTCCCGGAAACGGCAAATCGCTCTAACTCCCTGATTTTACGCAATTCCGGACGGAAAACCGCTCACACTTTTCCTGGAATTGCTCAAGCGAAGGCTGACGATCATGACCACGGTACAGGAAAAACTCGTCTCCACCCCGGCACGCGGTTGGTTTTTCACGCTCGTGCGGGAATTTGCAAGGTTTTCGGGCCGTAGGCGCGGCTATATCGATGTCAGGGAACTATCCGAGCATCTGCAGCGCGACATGGGTTTTCTCGACGGCAACGATCCGCGCGGCCCCTCGCAATAGCCGGCTCTTTTTATGGGCAATCAGCCGTCAAGCAGGGCTTCGGCCGTCCGTTCGTCGGTGACGAGGCCGTTGACCAGCCGGCGGTTGACGGCGGCCAGGATGCCCGGCAGCTTGCGTTCGCCCATGGCCAGAGCAATGACCAGCGACCTTTCCCGCGACGGCAGCGCGGCGGAGGACACCCGGTCGTTGGTGATGCCCTCGATCATGCGACCCTCCCGGTCGTACACCCATCCAACGATTTCGGCGATGCCGCCGGCCTTCTGCAGCGCCTTCAACTCGCTTTCCGAAATGAAGCCGTCCTCGTAGAGGGGTGCCTTAGGCCCGAGGTCGCCGATGCCGACGAAGGTGACATCGGCCTCGGCCGCCAGCGCCAATGTAGGCTGGATCATCGGCTGGTTGAGCAGCATCTCGCGCTCTTCCGGCGAGGACGCAATGACCGGCAGCGGCATCGGGAAGGACCGCGCCTTGACGCGGTCGGCCATGGTGAAGATGACGTTGTAGAAGGCCGCCGAGCCGTCGGGCGAGATGTTGCCTGTCAAGGACACGACCTTGTGCTGCGGGCATTCCATCGGCGGCAGTTGCTCGATCGCCGCCTTCAGCGTTCGCCCAGTGCCGATCGCCATGACGATGGGGGCCTCCGAGCGCAGCCGGCGTTCGATCTCGGCCGCCGCCGCCTCGGCGATGCCGATCGTCGTCGAATTCGAAGCCGGATCGCTCGGCACCACTTCGACGAGGTCGAGCGCGAAGCGCGACTTCAGCCGCGCGGCGAGGTCGAGGCAGTTGGCGATCGGGTGATCGACCCGCACCTTGATCAGGCCTTCCGACATGGCGAGCGATACCAGCCGCTGCGCCGTCTGCCTGGAAATGCCCAATTTGGCGGCGATCTGGTCCTGTGTGTTGCCGGCAACATAGTAGAGCCAGCCGGCGCGCGCGGCGTCGTCCAACCTTGTGCTGCCGGTGTCCTGTCGCGAATTCACGTCCTGCCTCCCAGCCCGTGCAACGTTCAAGCGGGCGCCATAGCTTACAGCGAATGCAGCGGCGCGCAATTGTCTATCGAAAGAGCAATTGCTTGGTAATTTTGACCCTGGAAGGCGGCCGTTTCGCCCCTGTCCGGGCCGTTTGCCGTCGGGACGGTTTATCTCTACCGGGAAACGCTTTAAGGGATCGGAAAAAGGAGCCTCGCATGATGCCGAAAGCGGTTTTCTGGGACATGGACGGAACGCTGGTCGACAGCGAGCCGCTGCATGCGGCTGCCCTTGCGGCCGCGCTGCGCAGCGTCGGGATTGCGCCGCCGGCCAACCTGCATGAGCGCGTGCTGGGGATCGCGGCGTGGCCGGTCTACGAGATGCTGCGCGACGAGTTCGGCCTCGCTCTGCCCTTCGACGACTGGATCGGGCGCAAATACGACCATTATCTGCCGATGGCCGAAACGCTGAAGCCGCGGCCCGGTGCGATCGAGGTGTTCAACGAATTGCGGGCGCTCGGCGTCGAGCAGGCGGTGGTGTCCAATTCCGACCGGCTGATCGTCGACGCCAATCTGCGCGCCGTCGGCCTCACCTATCCGGGCATGATGACGGTCAGCCGCAACGACGTGATCGACGGCAAGCCGCTGCCCGAACCATTCCTGCGCGCGGCCTATCTCGCCGGCGTCGATCCGGCGGATGCTTTTGCCGTCGACGACAGCCTGACCGGCGCCATGGCCGGACTGGCGGCGGGCATGAAGACGATCTTCTGGCCAGAAGCGCCGATGGAGGGTCCGGCCGGGGCCATCGTCATCAACAGCGCCGAGGAGCTGCGCACGCAACTGGGGCTCTGAGCAGCTTCAGACGTCGGCGCCGCCCCTCATCCGCCTGCCGGCACCTTCTCCCCGTGAAACGGGCTACGGCACACATTTCCGAGCAGCTGGTCTCTGGCGATAGCGTGCATGGCAGCTTGGCGCATGCATTGTCTTATGTAGCGCTGGTCGACCCCCACTCCGTCTCGGCTTCGCCGAGACACCTCTCCCCCGATCGACGGGGTAGAGGAAGGGCGCCAAGCCTTTTGCCGTCAACGCCCGTCCAGCAACGCTCCCTTCCTTTCCCTCCGGAGGCGGAAGGTGGCGCTGCGAAGCAGCGACGGATTGGGGAACCACATGGCAATCAAGCCTCGGCCTGATCAGTCGCGCCAGTCACAGGAGATGTGTGCATAGCGTAGCCGGGGGAGCATCAATTCCGGTAAACCGGCTCTTCCTCGTCGAGGATCGCCTTCAGCTCGGCCAGGTGGCGCTCGGCCTGGCCGGGATAATCGTCCATCTCGCGCGCGGTCTTCTCGGCGATCTCGTCGGAGAGCGTGCGCAGCGGGCGGCCGGTCCACAGCGCCTTGATGTAGGTCTCGGCGGCGCGCTCGAAATAGAACATGCGGTTGAAGGCATCGGCGACGGTGTCGCCGATGACCATGACGCCGTGATTGCCCATGACCATCACCTTGACCTTGGGATCGGTGAGAAGCTGCGAGCAGCGCTCACCCTCCTCCTCGAAGGCCAGCCCGCCATAATTGGCGTCGACGACATGGCGGTTGAAGAACATGGCCGAGTTCTGGTCGACCGGCGGCAGCGTCGAATCGGCAAGCGAGGCAAGCACCGTGGCATGGATCGAATGGACATGCATGGCGCAGCGCGCATGCGGGACGTTGCGATGGATGGCGCCATGCAGGCCCCAGGCGGTCGGGTCCGGCGCGTTGGGGCCGGACAGCATTTCGGGATCGTTGGCGTCGATCAGCAGCAGGTCGCTCGCCTTGATGCGCGAGAAATGCACCTGGTTCGGGTTCATCAGGAATTTGGTGCCGTCGTCGTTGACGGACAGCGAGAAGTGGTTGGCCACCGCCTCGTGCATGTTGAGCCTGGCGGTCCAGCGGAAGGCGGCGGCGAGATCGACCCGCTCCTCGTAATAGGGCAGGTTGCTCAGCGGTTCCTTGTGCAGGCGGGCAAGGCTCATCGAAAATCCTCCTGTTTGGGTCAGAATGCCGTGCGAAGCCGCTGCCAGCAACCGCAAACTGGTAGGTCAGTGGCTTACGCGGCATGCCGCTCCGACTGCAGCCCGCCCTGCGCGACGATGAAATCGACCACTTCTTGCAAGCCCTTGCCGCGCGACAGATCGGTGAAGCCGAAAGGCCGCTTGCCGCGCATGCGGCCGGCATCGCTCTCCATGATATCGAGGTTGACGTTCACATAGGGCGCCAGATCGCTCTTGTTGATGATGAGGAAATCCGAGCGGGTGATGGCCGGACCGCCCTTGCGCGGGATCTCCTCGCCCTGACAGACCGAGATGACATAAAGCGTCAGATCGGCAAGGTCGGGCGAGAAGGTGGCGGCGAGGTTGTCGCCGCCGGATTCGATGAAGATGATGTCGAGGTCCGGGAATTTCTTGTTCAACTCGGCAATGGCGCGCAGATTGATCGAGGCGTCCTCGCGGATGGCGGTGTGCGGGCAGCCGCCGGTCTCGACGCCGACGATGCGCTCTTCCGGCAGCGCCTGCAGGCGCGCCAGCATCATGGCATCCTCCTTGGTGTAGATGTCGTTGGTGACGACGGCGATGGAGAAGTCGTCGCGCAGCGCCTTGCAGAGCTTTTCGGTGAGCGTCGTCTTGCCGGAGCCGACCGGCCCGCCGATGCCTATGCGAAGAGGACCGTTTTTCGACGTCATGCCGGAAACTCCGTGATGGCAAGGATTGCGAAGCCCAGCCCGATCAGCAGGCAGAGCGGCGAATAAAGGCGCTGGTCGAGCCGCGCGAAAGGCTGTTCGGGCGCAAGCCGGCGCCACCAGGGCGTGAAGCCGGCAATGCCGCGACCGAGGAAGACAAGGCCGATCATCAACGCCGTGGCCGCCAGGCCTTCCCGTGGAAAGGGCGTGGCGAACACACCAGCGAGCGCCAGCGGCCATAGCGTCGCGAGCGCCAGGCAGGCGGCGACCGCGAGGCTTGCGAAGGTCGAGGGCATCTCGTCGACGCCACGGAAGCCGACGACGGCGCGCGCGCAGGAGGCCTGGTCCGTGCCCGGCCAGATGCCGCCTATGCCCCAATAGACATGCAGCGTGGTGATCAGGAGCAGGACGAAGGAGAGGATGACGGCAAGCACGATCATGAGCGGAACAGCCTGGAGTATTGCGTCTCATGCTGCATCGCCATGATGTCGGACATGAAGGCCGCGCCGCCCAGATCGTCAAGCGTCGAGGCAGCCGCGTGGGCAGCCGTGTCTATGGCCGAGGTTCCAAAGCCGGCTAACAACGTGACGGCGTCGATCTGACCGACGACACCCAGCCTGATTGCAGCCTGCACGAGATTGGAGAAAAAAGCCTGCAGGAAGGCAGACAGCGCCTGCGCAAGGTCGATACCGCCGCTGCCGGCAACAGCGCCGACCGCAACGCAATAGGGGCAGTCGGCCGGCAGACGTCTCAACACCGGAGGCGACCAGGCGGCCGCCGCATGGAGAAAGGCCGCGCCCTGAAGCATGGTTTCCATGTGCCGTTCCTGCGACCCGGCAAGCGCTTCGGCCAGCGCGGCTACCTCATTGAGATCGCCACCGTCGCGCGCACGGCGCCAGCTTTCGGCGAACAGCACGGCGTCGTTCCAACCGGAGCCCAACTCGACCAGCGTCTCCAGCCAGCCGGCGAGATCTTTCCGATCGGCGATCAGCCCATCATGCACGGCGCGCTCGAGCCCGTGGCTGTAAGAGAAGCCGCCGACCGGAAAGGACGGCGACAGCCAGGCCATCAGCCGCAGCAGTGCGACGCTGGAAAGCCGCTCAGTCATGATGATGGTGGTGGCCGTGGTGATCGTGATCGTGATGATCATGATCATGGTGATCATGATCATGCGAATGGCCGTGGTCGTGCCCATGTCCGGAATAAGCGCCGCGCACCGGCCTGAACGGCAGCAGAACCTCATTCACCGTAGCGCCGAGACCTTCCAGCATCGCCTTGATGACATGGTCGCGCAGGATGAGGATGCGCTCCGCCTCGATCGCTGCCGCGAGGTGACGATTGCCGATGTGCCAGGCGAGCTCGGCGAGATGAACCGCGTCGCGGGCGCGGATGTCGTAGACCTCCTCGGGCGCTGCGACGATCTCGAGCTGGCGGCCGTCCTCCAGCTCCAGCCGGTCGCCATTGTTCAGCGCCACCGGTTCAGGCAGGTCGACCAGCACCTTGTCGCCGGCCGCGGTCTCGATGGCGCGGCGGCGCAGATGCCGCTCGTCATGTGGCAGCACGGCCTTGTCATAGGGCGGCGCCGAGCCAGCCTCGCCGGCTGGCAACACCGAGACGGCGCGCGGGAATTTGGTGAAATCGGTATTGATGTTGAGCTTCATTTCATGGCTCCGCCATTAGCTTGGGCACGGGCACGAGCGGGTCGCGACAGCACACGGTCGAAATAGGCATTCACCCGTTCGGAGTCGATCGGGAAGCGGCCGGCGCGGGCCCAGCCGCCCATGTCGCCGAGCAGGACATCGACGGCGGAAAACCGTTCGCCCAATGCAAAGGATCTGCCGCCAAGCCGCCGTTCCAGCGCCTTTATTTCGGATGCGAAATCATAGGCCGCGGCCGGGCCGACATCGACCCGCACGTCCTTGGGCAAAAGGAAGCGGTGGCGCAGCTTGTTCCATAGCGGCGCTTCCAATTCGCTCTGGGCGAAATGCATCCAGGAATCCATCTCGGCGCGGCCGGCGAGACCGGGATTGGCGCCCATGCCCTGATCCGCATGCTTGTCGGCCAGGTAGACGCAGATCGCCGCCGAATCCGTGACCTTGAGGTCGCCATCGATCAGGATCGGCACCTTGCCGGAAGGGTTGAGCGCATAGGCCTCCGGCGAGCGCAGCTTCACCTCGACGAACTCGTAGGGCTGGCCGAGCTCCTCCAGCATCCAGAGCACCCGGCTGACACGGGAGCCACGCGATCCGACGGCCTTGTACATGGTTGAATCCTGCCTTTCCCCAAATCCTAGACCAACGCAGGCATCGGCCCAACGCCACTTACACGATGGTGTCGAAGAGCCGCAGGATGAATGAGACCTGATAGATCAGCGCGGCCGCGACGAAGGCGATGTGGAAGCGGCGGTCGCGCACCAGGATCGCGACGATGCAGAGCGCGACGAAGACCGGCGTTCGGATCAAATATTCGTTGCCGAAGCGGGCGAAATGCTCCGGACCTTTGAGCAGCGTGTCGACCACGTCGAGCAGATAGGTCGCCGCCAGCAGCCCGAAGAACCAGCCGCGGCGCGAGTAGAAATAGTCCTCGTAGCTGGTGTAATCGAGCATCGAATCCGGAAACAGCAGCGCGCAGAGCAGGAACAGCGTGATGGCGTAGAAGATGATGAAAAGATATTTGCCGAAGGTCCAGTTCTCGATGGCGTAGAGGCCGAACTCCCACCACCAGAAATGCACCAGCATCAACAGCACCGAGCCTACCCAGGCGAGATGCACCGCGTAGAGCCGGTACTGACCGGGATGCTGGACGATGCGGGCCGTTCCCGAAAGCAACCGCGTGACGCCGAGGCCGATCACCATGCCCATGACTATACGAATATGCGGGAAGATATCGTGCGGAGAGGCGATTTCGGTGGCCATGCCTGATCACAATGCGGCTGTTCGAATGAGGCCGCATATTGCGGTCTGCACGCGCGAGCCGCAACCGGCCCTCCGTTAGATCACAGCAATGCAGGCAGGGAGGCAGTCCGAACCTCTCAGTCGCGAGCAAGCTGCTCCGGCAGCCACGGCTCCCCCGGGAGAAAATCTTGATCGAGTATATCCGCGATCTGGTAGGGGCAGTCGGCCGGGAAACTCTTCTTCGGCAAGCCCGTCTCGTCGGCTGCTCTCAGCCGCGCAAACTCGTATTCGGCAGCTAGCTGCTTTCGAGGATGAGCCTTCAAGCTTGGGCTTTCATCAATCAGGCTTTTAATCTGATGCCGCTGCTCGCGGATCGTAAGCAACCAGCCAACTTTCCGCATTTCCACCTGAAAATGCCATTTGAGCAAGTGCAGAAGCAAGGTACCCAATCGCTTCGTAATTTCCCGTCTGTCGCTCCGCCCCAAACTCTCGATCTCCTCGGCAAGGTTCTCGCGATCGAGGTGGGAGAGACGACCTTCGCGCAACAGCGCGCCCTGTTCGGCGCACCATTGAGCATAATCGGCCTCATAGGGCGTCAATTGCTGTTTTCGAAAAATCTTGTTCATTTGGGTGATACTGCTCTCAAAGCGAGCAATTTCCAAGCCCAGCGAGAAAAGGCAGGGCCCGTTCGGCCTCCCAATATCTTCACGGCCACATTTGACAAAGGCCATGCGCTTTCAACGAAGGCTCATTTTACAAATTGGGCTTGTACTTGATCGAGTTCATGAACTGCGGCAGACGCAATCGGTCTCAAAACAGGAAATATCTCTGAGCCATCGGCAGCACGGTCGCGGGCTCGCAAGTCAACAGCTCGCCGTCGGCCCGCACTTCGTAGGTTTCCGGATCGACCTCGACATGCGGCGTGGCGTCGTTGAGCACCATCGAATGCTTGCCGATGCCGCCGCGCGTGTTCTCGACCGCGATCATCGCCTTGTCGACGCCCAGCCTGCCCTGCAGGCCGGCGTCGAGCGCCGCCTTCGAAACGAAAGTCACCGAGGAGTTGGTCAGCGCCTTGCCATAGGCGCCGAACATCGGCCGGTAATGCATCGGCTGCGGCGTCGGGATCGAGGCGTTCGGGTCGCCCATCGGAGCGGCCGCGATCGAGCCGCCGACCAGCACCATCTCCGGCTTGACGCCGAAGAAGGCCGGATTCCACAGCACCAGATCAGCCCGCTTGCCGACGGTGATCGAGCCGATCTCCTTCGACAGGCCGTGCGCGATGGCCGGGTTGATGGTGTATTTGGCGATGTAGCGGCGGACGCGGAAATTGTCGTTGCCGCCGGTTTCCTGCGGCAGCGCGCCGCGCTGGCGCTTCATCTTGTCGGCGGTCTGCCAGCAGCGGATCGCCACCTCGCCGACACGGCCCATGGCCTGGCTGTCGGAGGAGATGATCGAGAAGGCGCCGATGTCGTGCAGAATGTCCTCGGCGGCGATCGTCTCCTTGCGGATGCGGCTCTCGGCGAAGGCGATGTCCTCGGGGATCGAGGGCGACAGATGGTGGCAGACCATCAGCATATCGAGATGCTCGGCCAGCGTGTTGACCGTGTAGGGCCTGGTCGGATTGGTCGAGGACGGGATGACGTTGGGCAGGCCGCAGACCTTGATGATGTCGGGCGCGTGGCCGCCGCCGGCGCCCTCGGTGTGGAAGGCATGGATGGTGCGGCCCTTGATGGCCGCCACGGTGTTTTCGACGAAGCCCGATTCGTTCAGCGTGTCGGTATGGATCATCACCTGCACGTCATAGTCGTCGGCGACCGACAGGCAGCAGTCGATGGCGGCGGGTGTCGTGCCCCAGTCCTCGTGCAGCTTCAGCGAACAGGCGCCGGCCAAGACCATTTCCTCGAGCGCCGCCGGCTTTGAGGCATTGCCCTTGCCCGACAGGCCGATATTCATCGGGAAGGCGTCGAAGGACTGGATCATGCGCGCCATGTGCCACGGTCCCGGCGTGCAGGTGGTGGCCAGCGTGCCGTGCGCCGGGCCGGTGCCGCCGCCAAGCATGGTGGTGACGCCGCTCATCAGCGCTTCCTCGATCTGCTGCGGGCAGATGAAGTGGATATGCGCGTCGAAGCCGCCGGCCGTCAGGATCCTGCCCTCGCCGGCGATGATTTCCGTGCCCGGCCCGATGATGATGGTGACGCCGGCTTGCGTGTCCGGATTGCCGGCCTTGCCGATCGCGGCGATGCGGCCGTCCTTGAGGCCGATATCGGCCTTGACGATGCCGATGAGCGCGTCGACGACCAGCGCATTGGTGATAACGGTATCGACCGCGCCGCCGGCCCGCGTCACCTGGCTTTGGCCCATGCCGTCGCGGATGACCTTGCCGCCGCCGAATTTCACTTCCTCGCCGTAAACGGTGAGGTCTTTCTCGACCTCGATGAACAGTTCGGTATCGGCGAGCCTCACCTTGTCACCGATGGTCGGCCCATACATCTGCGCATAGGCGGCGCGGGTTATCCTGGCCATCAGCGATTGCTCCCGAAATTCAGGTTGCCAAAAGTAAGGTTGTTTGGGCGCGGACTGCACATTGTCGCCATCCAATGGTCACGCAATGACCCGCTCGGCGACACCTTGCGCTCCCATTTGGCGGTTGAGGTGGCCCGGTCAGCCCAAAACGGCCGTTTGCCAAATCGATGGAAGGAATATCCATGCTCAAAGCGATTGTTCTCGCCGCAACCGCCGCCACGTTGATGGCGGGCGCCGCGAATGCCCAGCAGCAGCCGACGCCGCAGCCCAGCCCCGCGCCCGCCGCGCCCGCCGCGCCCGCCGCGCCGAAGGCTCAGCCCGCGGCGCCGTCGATCCAAAGCGTCAACGTGGTCGACATCACCGAATTGCCCAAGGACACGCAGACGCAGGTCAATCAGATCGTGGCGCAACGCGGCGATGCCGGCCTGCAGACATTGCGCAAATCGATCGACGCGACGCCGAAGGTGAAATCCGCCCTCGAAGCCAAGGGGGTGAGTTCGGCGCAAGTGATCGCCGCCAGCTTGCAGCCCAATGGCGCGCTGACGCTGATCACCAAGAAGGCAAGCTGATTGCACGACCAGGCGGGCCGCTTCGCGGTCCGCCGGCCAGCTTTTGAAGGGAACCTGCGGCCAGGCAGGACCGTTTCGCTGTTTTCGCCCCGCCACGAGTTCAGTCAGGAGCGAGCGATGGCGAACGCCCCGCACCTTGCAAAATGGAGTTCCGTGGTTGCCACGCTTTTGGCGGCCGCTTTCGTGGCCGCGCCACATGTTGCACTCGCGGCGCAGCCGCTGGACAGCGACAGGCCTGCCGCGGCAATCGTCGATTCCAACATCCGCCAGGAGGAAGCGCTCTCCAGGACGGAAGCCGGAAAGGTCATCACGGCCATCGACCGCACCCGCGACAACATCGGCGCGGTGCGCAAGACCACCAAGCTCGACACGGTCGACATCGTCTTCCTGACCGACGCGGCGCGCAGCGAAGGCGGGCCGCCGCCCGTCATCGAGAACAAGGTGAAGCAGCATAAGGACGATGTCGCCGAACTTCGCCAGGAGATCGAGGCGAACGCCCTGCTCTTCAACGCGATCGATTCGCGCCGCGTTCTGGCCGAGGACGTGCTTGCGGTGGAGTTCGACAATCCCGGCAGGATTGTCATCTACGCCGCAGCCAAGCCTCCGAAGTGATATCAGCGCGGCGGCGGACCTCACAACTTGCCCATCACCTTCTGCTGGAAGCCATAGACTTCGCGCTTGCCGCCCAGCGGCACCAGCGTGACATCGCGCTCCTGTCCCGGTTCGAAGCGCATGGCGGTGCCGGCGGCGATGTCGAGCCGCATGCCGCGCGCGCGTTCGCGGTCGAATTTCAGGCCCTCATTGGTCTCGAAGAAATGATAATGGCTGCCGACCTGGATCGGCCGGTCGCCGCTGTTGGCGACCTTGAGCGTCACCATGGGCAGGCCTTTGTTCAGCTCGATGTCGCCTTTGGCCGTGATGACTTCGCCGGGGATCATTGCGGCCTCACAGCACGCCGAAGGCAAGGCCGACGCCAACCGCCGCACAGGCAGCGCCGGCGGCGCGCGCCAGGCGGCGGAAACGCGAGCCTAGCCCAAGACCGGCCGCAATGCCGACGCCGTGGAGCAGCGCCGTGGCGGCGGCAAAGCCCGCCATATATTCGAGGCCAGTGGCGTTTTCCGGCACTTCCGTGCCATGCGCGTGCCCGTGGAACAGCGCGAACAGGCCGATGATGGCGACCCCGGCCGAGACCGGCAGGTCGATCGCCAGCGCCACCAGCAGACCGAGCGCCACGACGGAAGCGAGGATGCCCGGCTCGACGAAAGGCACCGGCACATACAGCATGCCGAGCGCGCCGCCGACCAGCATCACGCCGACAAAGGCGAGCGGCCAGGCCCAGATAGCCTTGCCGCCCTTCAGCGCCGCCCACAGGCCGACCGCGATCATCACGGTCATATGGTCGAGGCCGGACAGAGGGTGCGCGAAGCCGGCGGAAAAGGACGAGGTCGCGCCGACGCCGACATGGGCGTAGGCCGGCATGGCGGCTGCCAGGAACAGGATCGCGGCAAGCGTGGTACGTTTCGTCGAAGCGGGGATCATCTTTCTGCCTTTCCAATTGACCTGGTCAAGCGGCCTTGCGCGGACCGCAGCCTTCGGCCTTGAGCACGCGTTTGGTCGATGGCGGATATTTCGTCAGCTTGGCCGCCGGCCGGATCGGCCGCGGCGAGAAATTGCCGCCGCAATTGGGGCAGACGCCACCCAGCACATTATCCACGCAGTCGGCGCAGAAGGTGCATTCGAAGGTGCAGATCAGCGCATCGGTCGCGTCCGGCGGCAGATCCTTGTCGCAGCATTCGCAATTCGGCCTGAGCTCCAGCATCGGTCTCACCTTATGGGTTCGTGCACGGTCACCAGCTTGGTGCCGTCGGGAAACGTCGCCTCGACCTGGACGTCGTGGATCATCTCGGCGATGCCGTCCATGACTTGGGCGCGGGTGACGACATGGGCGCCCGCCTCCATCAGTTCCGCGACCGTGCGGCCGTCGCGCGCGCCTTCGACGACGAAGTCGGTGATCAGGGCGATGGCTTCGGGATGGTTCAGCTTGACGCCTCGCTCCAGCCGCTTGCGCGCCACCATCGCCGCCATGGCGATGAGCAGCTTGTCTTTTTCACGCGGCGTCAGGTTCATGCAATGTCCCGGCAATCGAAATCAGAGTGACCACAATTTGGGCAGGCCCGCCCGCCCATTGAGCAATTCGACCAGCGGAACCAGCCGCTTGCGGAGCTGGTAGCCGTCGCCGGCACAAAGCCTCGCAAGAAGCTTGCCAGATCGGCCGACGCGCCAGAAACTGGCGCCGCCTCCCATAAGGGAATCGCCGATGATGGCGCGGGCCGGTTCCAGCAGGCTTTCGGCCTGCGGCGAAACGAGCAGCAATGTGGCGACGGCAAGCGCGCCGCCGGCCGCCGCCGGCCGCCGCAACGTTGCCGCGATATCCGGCCCAACGCGAAAATCCTCCGCATGGATCAGCGCGCCGCCCTGGCGGACCCGCCAGCGGTCATGGAAACTGCCGTTGGTTGCGCGCTCGCCCATCGCCAGCCGGCCGAACAGCGTGGCTTCGAGCACCAATGCCTCGGCATCGTCGCCAAGCTCGACATCCAGCGTGCGAGCGAAGGCGGCGCGGTCGAAAACGATGGTTTCCTGCGGCAGCCAGGCCACGCGGCCGCCCGGATCGACCCGCAGGCGGACGCTTGTCTCGGCCCTGTCGGCGGCGGCGCGATAGACCTTCTCGCAGGCCTGGGTGGTGATGGCGGCGAAGGCGTCGGCGCCGACCTCGACCGTCCAGCCGAGGCGGTCGCCGCCGGTCAGGCCGCCGGCGGTGTTGATCAGCACCGCCTCGAGCGGATCGCCTTGCACCGCCGGCAGACGGATCTTGGCCGATCCGTCCTGGTAAAGCCGCCGCAGACGCGTCCGGCCGCCGCTTTTGCCGCAGAAAAGCCTGCCTAGGCCGGCAACACGTTGCGCGGCAGGCAAGGAAGGGGCCGCCAGGGGCGAGGCAGGTTGGGATGTCAAGGTGTCGTCGATCATGTCCACGATCCCAGGTTAAGCACTCCGCCGGCTTTGTCGATATCGCTTGTTGCTTGACATCGTTTCGGTTTCTATAGAGGGAAGCCACCTTGGAGCGGTCGCGCGGTGCCTGGCGAGGTAAGGGCGACGGCGTTTGTTGGGTCCGGGGATCAAAAAGGGGCGCTGATCAGTTGGCGTCGGGCAACGACAGGGAAGGAACCGAATGGCTGACCAACTGACGACCGAGATCATCGAAAAGATCAAGGCCCATGCCGATACCGGCGGCGAGGAAATCACCGCCAGCACCGATCTCGGCACGCTCGGCATCCATTCGCTGGAGCTGACCGAGATCATCTTCGATCTCGAGGAAAAATACGGCATCGAGATCGAGATGAATACGGTCGACGCCTGGAGCAATCTCAAGAACGTCGGCGACATGGTCGAGGCGGTTCGCGAACTGATCGCGAAAAAAGCCTGACTTCATGCAAAAACGCGTCGTCATCACCGGCATTGGCGGGATTTGCGGGCTTGGCAACGATGCGCCGGCGATGTGGGAGGCCATGCGCGCCGGCCGCTCGGCCATCGGCCCTATCGACAACCCGTCGCTGCATGATCTCAAGGTCAAGACCGGCTGCGAGATCAAGGAATTGCCGGACCATGGCATCGACCGCAAGCAGGTCGTGTCGATGGACCGCTTCAGCCTGCTGGCGGTGATCGCCGCGCGCGAGGCCATGAGGCAGTCCGGATTGACGGCGCACGCCGACAACACCTACCGGATGGGGGCAATCGTCGGCATCGGCGTCGCTGGCTTCGAGACCATCGAAGAGAATTACCGCGCCATTCTGCTCGAGGGGCGCAACCGCGCCGCGATCTTCACCGTGCCGAAAGTGATGCCGGGCGCGGCCGCCGGCCAGGTCAGCATGAATCTCGGGCTGCGCGGCCCTGTCTTCGGCGCCACTTCGGCCTGCTCGTCCGCCAACCACGCGATTTCCTCGGCCGTCGACCAGATCAGGCTCGGCCGCGCCGACGTGATGGTCGCCGGCGGCACCGAAGCGCCGCTGGTGTGGGGCGTGCTGAAGGGCTGGGAGGCGCTCAGGGTGCTTTCGCCCGACACGTGCCGGCCGTTCTCGGCCGATCGAGCAGGCCTGGTGCTCGGCGAAGGCGCCGGCATGGCGGTGCTGGAAAGCTACGATCACGCGATGGCGCGCGGCGCCACCATTTTGGCCGAGATCGCCGGCGTCGGGCTTTCGGCCGACGCCTCCGACATCGTCGCGCCGACCGTGGAAGGGCCGGAAGCGGCCATGCGTTTCTGCCTGGCGGATGCCGGGCTCAATCCGGAAGATGTCGACTACCTCAACGCGCACGGGACCGGCACCAAGGCCAACGACCAGATCGAAACCGCGGCGATCAAGCGCGTCTTCGGCGAGCACGCGCGTTCGCTTTCGGTATCGTCGACCAAGTCGATGCATGCGCATTGCCTCGGCGCTTCCGGCGGGCTGGAGATGATCGCCTGCGTGATGGCGATCCGCGACGGCATCGTGCCGCCGACCGCCAATTACCGCGAGCCGGACCCGGAATGCGACCTCGACGTGACGCCGAACACGGCGCGCGAGCGCAAGGTGCGCGCCGCGCTCAGCAACAGTTTCGCCTTCGGCGGGACCAATGCGGTGCTGGCCTTCAAGGCGGTCTGATCTAGCGATTCCGTTGACTGTGCACGGCAAGCCGCTTGCCGGTGTATTGATCCGGCCGGCCAGGGTCCTAATTCTTTGTTCACCCGCCATGAGCGCCGCCCCGGCGCCAATCCGCATCCGGAGTTTCCGATGACCGACCTGTCCGCCTTTCCGATCGCCAAGCGCTGGCCGGCCGAGCACCCCGATCGCTTGCAGCTTTATTCCGCCACGACGCCCAATGGCGTGAAGGCGTCGATCGCGCTGGAGGAGATCGGCCTGCCCTACGAACCGCACTACGTCGACATCGGCAAGAACGAGAGCTGGACGCCGGAATTCCTGTCGCTCAATCCGAACGGCAAGATACCGGCGATCATCGATCCGGACGGTCCGGGCGGCAAGCCGATCGGGCTGTTCGAGTCCGGCGCTATCCTGCTCTATCTGGCCGACAAGACCGGCAAGCTCATTCCCGCCGATCCGGCGCGGCGCTACGAGACGATCCAATGGGTGTTCTTCCAGATGGCGGCGATCGGCCCGATCTTCGGGCAGGTCGGCTTCTTCCACAAATTCGCCGGACGCGAGATCGCCGACAAGCGGCCGCTGGAGCGTTACCGCGACGAGTCGCGGCGGCTGATCGGCGTGCTCGAAACGCGGCTGAAGGGCCGCAAGTGGATCATGGACGACGACTACACCATTGCGGACGTGTCGATGCTGGGCTGGGTGCGCAACCTGATCGGCTTCTACGAGGCGCGCGACCTGGTCGGTTTCGATGATTTCCCGACCGTTGCCGAATGGCTGGAGCGCGGCCTGGCACGGCCGGCGGTGAAGCGGGGCCTTACCATCCCGGCGAAAGGCTAAGAGCTATTTCGCCTTGGCCTTCGCGCCGCCGCGGCCGAACACGGAGGCCGCGAGCCGCGCGGTGGCGACGACCGCTCCTGTCGCGACGCTGGCCACGGTGCGGATCGGCCCCGATTTGCCAGCCGGCGACTTGGCATGTTTCGCGCTCTTGGCCGCGATCTTGTGGGCCGCGCCAGGCGTCACTTTCTTTGGCGCCGCCTTGCCGAAAGCCGGCTTGGCGTCTTTCGGCCGCTCAGCGATTGTGGGGCCGGCGCCAGCCTTGGCCTGCGTCGCCCTGGACTGGTTGGCCCTGCTTTTCTTGGGCGCGGGTTTTCTGCTGTTGGTTGCCATCTGACGGCTCCTGTCATTTTCTTTTTTGCAATTCCGGAGGCAAAGCACTGCGCCTTCCTGGAACTGTTCCGGCGCCGGACAATTCGGGACAGGATCATAACGGCGTGAAAACCTTAAAGTTCCCGCCGGAAAATATTGAAAATTGAGCAGGTTAACCAATAACCAAGGAACCAACGACCATATCGGCCGGCCGGCGCCGCGCCAGCACCCGCTCGATGTTTGGCATGTCGTTGGAGGCGATCCAGGCGCGGGCGTCCTCGTCGGACTTGCCGTGCTCGCGCCAGCGCTCCATCAGGCGGCGCTCGAGTTCATTGCGCGGCACGTCGACGAAGATGGTGAAATCGAACAAAGGCGCGAGCCGCGACCACGGCTCCTCGTCGAGCAGCAGGTAATTGCCCTCTACCAGGATGAACTTGGTGTCGGCGCCGACGATCTCGGCCGCCGCGCGTGACAGTTCGATGCTGCGGTCGAACACCGGGATGGCGATGTCGGGTTCGCCGGAGCGGATGCGCTTCAGCAGCGTCTCGAAGCCGGCGAAATCGAAGGTTTCCGGCGCGCCCTTGCGGGGGCGAAGGCCGCGACGGTCGAGAATGATGTCGTCATAATGGAAGCCGTCCATCGGCACGACTTCCGAGCTGCCTTCCGGCAGCAGCTCATGCAGCGAAGCGGACAATGTCGACTTGCCGGAGCCGGGCGGACCAGCGATGGCGACGACGAAGCGCTTGGCCTTGCCGGCGCGCTTGAAGATGGCGGCTGTGATATGGGCGATCTCGGACATCGGCGGCTTTCCGGCTGCGGTTCGGCCGGCATCTTGGCGGGTGTGGATGGAAATTTCAAACCTCGTTCCGAAGTTTCGGCGGCCTGCACGCCTTCGAGATTAGCCGAGACGTCCATCCCATCGTCATCCACGGGCGGAGCAAGGAGCGTTGCGACGCGGCGCAGACCTGCGGATCCATTCCGTGCCCTTGAGGGTTGCAACGGCGCAGAATTCTGCTCGGCTCACGCCTTTCTATCGAGGTAACGGCAAGGATTCCAGGGGCTCCGCGACAGAGCTTCGCTCCTTGTTCCGCCCTGGAATGACGAATTTCTAGACGCGCTGTCCCCGGACCTCTCACGCAGGAACCGAGCGGCCGATGCGCAGGAACCCGCCGTCGAACGGCAGCTCCCGCGCCGCGCCGCCGGCGGTGACGACGCGCAAGCGGTCAGGCGCCGATTCCAGGCCGCCCGGCGGCTCCGCACCCGCGAGCGGAACCGCGCCGATGACATGGCGGAAGGAGATCGACCGTCCCTCGGCGAGCGCGAAGGCCGTTGCCACGCCTTCATGCTTCAACCAGTTGTCGCCGAGCGAGGCGGCGTGGCCGACGGCCGTGCGGCCGTCCTCGACGCCGAGCACGCCGACGTGACGGCCGCTCCAGGGCGCGTAGTCGCGGCCGCCATTGCTGAACCACAGCATGGTCACCGGCAGTTCGGCCGGGTTCTTCAGCACCAGCACCAGGTCCTGCTCGGCGTGGCGGGCTATCGCCGTCCAGCCCGGGCCGCCGTGATCCGCCTCGACCAGGGTTATGAAATCCTCGCGCCTGTCTTCCATGCGATAGTCGGTGAGGTCGGTTGTGCCGCCGGCGGCCAGAGGGACCTTTGTGAGGTCGCGGGCGCGGGCCGGATAGGCCAGCCGAAAACGCCCGCGCGCCGGATCGGGCTCCGGCGGCGTCGGGGGCGTGACGGCCATGCGCTTCGGCGAGAAGGCCAACCGGCCGCCGCCCTTCATCACCGTCATCGGATGGTGGGCGACGGAGATCGCGCCGGAGCCGCCGGAAAAGATGTGCTCCTGGTAGAGGAAGGGATGACCGTCGCGCAGCGTGAAGACCTTGTCGATGGTGGCGCCCATCACCTTGCGGCGCAGCCGGAACACGGCGCGCCAGCCGCCGGCAATGGCGCCGTTCTCGACGATGTCCCACTGACTGTTGGCCGGCCAGCCATGCAGGGGTGCGGCCTCGACATCGCTGGTCGAGAATGGCGCGCAAAGGAAATCGCCGGACAGGCGCACCGTGCCTTCCGGCAGGGTTTCCGGCAGGCTCTCGCGCGGCGAACCGACCCAGGGCGCGCGATGCAGGGGTTTCAGAACGCGGCCGTCGGCTTCGATGTCCATGGCGGCGATATGGCCGACCGCGAGATCGAGCGAGACCGAGATGCCGTTTGCGCCGATGGTGAGCGTGTCCATGAATGTCTCCCGCGAATCTTTGCGCAAGAAAAGCCTGTTCGATGGAGCGCGCGCAAGCGGAGCGACCAGCATTTTGCATCAGCGCGTTTGCGCCCTATGAAATCCCATAGCGGCAAGGGGGGGCGGGGATGGCAAAGCGGGGACGCGCCGGTGTGTCTGAAAGACTGCAAAACCTGGGCAAATGCTTTGCTGTGCGCGTTAACCAGTTGGACGCGGCGGATGGGTTACGCTAGCTTCGCCGCGTCTCAGCAACAGCTTTAGAACAAGTCTTGCCCCGTCCCTTCCTCCAGAAACTCATCGCCATATTGGCATTGCTCGCGTCGCTTGCCGGCTGCACCACCACGCCGCCGGAAAGCGTGCTGGCCGTGCCGGCGCAACCGCAGAAATATGCGGCGATCGTGGTCGACGCTTCGTCCGGCAAGACCCTGTTCGAGGTCAATTCGAGGTCGCAGCGCTATCCCGCGTCGCTGACCAAGATGATGACGCTCTACATGCTGTTCGAGGCGCTGGAGTCCGGCCGCGTCACCAAGGAAACGCGGATCCCGGTTTCCGATCACGCCGCCTCGCAGCCGCCGACGAAACTGCGTTTCCGGCGCGGCGAAACGATCGACGTCGATTCCGCCATCCGCGCCATGGTGGTGAAGTCTGCCAACGACGTGGCGGTGGCCGTGGGCGAATATCTGGGCGGCGGCTCAGAGGACCAGTTCGCCGCCATGATGACCACCAAGGCGCGCTCGCTCGGCATGACCGGCACCAGTTTCCGCAATGCATGCGGCCTGCCCGACGACGGCCAGGTGACCACGGCGCGCGACATGGCGGTGCTGGGCATGGCGCTGGAGCGCCGCTTCCCGCAGCATTTCCACTATTTCTCCGAAAGCGACTTCATGTTCCGCGGCCGGCTGGTGCGCGGCCACAACGACATGCTGGGACGGGTGCGCGGCGTCGACGGCATCAAGACCGGTTACATAAGAGCTTCCGGCTACAACATCGTCACCTCCTACAATGCCGACGGGCGGCATCTGATCGTGGTGGTGATGGGTGCCGATACCGCGCGCCAGCGCAACGATCATGTCGAGGCGCTGATCCAGCGCAGCCTGGGGCCGACGACCGCCGATGCAACCCAGCCCCGGCTGATGTATTCCGGGCGGCAGCCGGCTTCGCCACTTCCCCAATTGCCGCCGCCGGACTCGGCTTTGCCAGGGCTGCCGCTGCCGGGTTCGGCGACGCCTGCGTCGACGCTGCCGGGTTCGCCGGCATCCGATCTGCCGTCGGCGGATCTGGCCTCGCCCAGTGCGCCGCTGCTGCCGACGCCGGCACAGAAGGGCGGGGCACTTGTCGGCTCGTCATTCTAGGGCGGAGCAAGGAGCGAAGCGACGCGCGCAGACCCTAGAATCCATGCCGTGACCTGTGAACGTCACGGCGGCGCAGACAATGGCACCGGAGCGCCAGCCTAGGCAGCCTCTTTCCGCACCGCTGCATTCCTCGGCAGGCGTAACGGCATGGATTCTAGGGTCTGCGCGACGCTTCGCGTCGCTCCGCCCTAGAATGACGAACCGAAAGTGGCTCGCCGCCCGTAGACCCTACCGAACCACCAGCACGGGGATCTCCGTCAGCGACACCACTTCCGCCGTCTGGCTGCCCAGAACCAGGCGGCCGATGCCGCGGCGGCCGTGCGAGGCCATGACGATGAGGTCGCTGCCTTCACTGGCCGCAACCTCGAGGATCGCTTCGGCGGGCGTGCGGTTCTCGATATGGATGCCCTTGGAGGCCACGCCCTTCGCATCGGCCTCGGCCTTGCATTTGTCGAGCAGCTCGCTTGCATATTTGCGCGCGCTTTCCTCGTAATTGACCAGTTCGTCGGCGGCGACGTAGCCGGCCATGGCGCCGCCCCAGGCCAGCGCGGGGAACTGCTCGGAGACGGTGACGAAAGCCACGGTGGCGCCGAGGCCCTTGGCCAGCTCCAGCCCGTGTGCGACGCCCTTCTGGGCCAGTTCCGAGCCGTCGGTGGCGATCAGGATTTTCTTGTACATGGTGGCTACCCCTCATTTGCGGGGCGATGCGCGCCCCAATTGGCGGGAGCCTGAACGATCAGGCCTGATTTGGATATAGTCAGCCTATCAGGCCAGCCACAGGGGCCAGCTTGATCTGGATCATGGCCAGCCGGCGGAGACGATTGCTCCAGGGGAGATTGGATAATCGCGAACGGCGCCCTCCCTCTCATCTCGACTTCGCCGAGCCGAGGCGGAGTGGGGGCGGCGCCGACCTATGCAATTGCGCGTGGCGGCTGGCGACGCCTCTCACCTTCCCACCCAATCACAAGAACTTGTTCGGTCACACGGGATTCACACTGGCAATGGATATGCTGCGCCGGCTTGGCGTATCGTAGCCGCAAAGCCCGCGAACAGGAGCACCGACCATGGCAGGCGACCCGAAGGCGTCCGCGCAAGTCCAGGCCGACAACGAGAACGACATCGCCGGCGAATATCTCGAGGCGGAGACCGTGCCGGAGGATGCGCAAGCCGCCGCCGACGAGATCCTCGAAGCGCCGGAGGTGCCGGATTCCGAGCCGCATGTGCCCGGCCGGATCAAGCCGAAGAAAAAACCCTCGGCGATCAGCGGCAGAAAGTTCCGCAAGCGCGACCTGGTGCGCGTCGATGATCTGAGGCCCAGCCTCGCCGACCGCATCCGCTCCGACCATCCAGACCTGCCGCGCGGCGCCCGCATCAGCCGCGAGGAGCTCGGCCGCTACCGCATGCGCTACATGGAGGAATTGCTGCAGCAGGAGCACGGCGAATTCTCCGAGCTCGACCGCCAAGTGGTGGAATCGATCGCCAGGCAAGACACGATCTCGGAAAACTCGGAAGAGGAGTTCGAGGAGCACCGCTCCTTCGCCGACCGCGTCTCCGACACCATGGCCGAGTTCGGCGGCAGCTGGTGGTTCCTGATCTCGTTCGGCGGCGTGCTGCTGATCTGGATCGGCATCAACCTGATCGCCGGCCTGGCCCACGCCTTCGACCCCTACCCGTTCATCTTGCTCAACCTGATGCTCTCCTGTATCGCCGCCATCCAGGCGCCGGTGATCATGATGAGCCAGAAGCGGCAGGAGGCCAAGGACCGGCTGCGCTCCTTCAACGACTACCGGGTGAACCTCAAGGCCGAGCTCGAAGTGCGGCACCTGCACGAAAAGCTCGACTACCTGATCTCGCGCCAATGGCAGCGCCTGGCCGAAATGCAGCAGATGCAGCTCGACGCCATGCACGAGCTGGCCGGCGCGAAGAAGCAGAAGCGGGCGACAAGGGCGGTGCGGAGGAAGACGGCGAAGGTGCCGGCGGAGGGATGAGGAGCTAGGGTTGCTCGCCCCAAAAAGTGGTCCGTGGGAAGGGCGAGGCCCGCGGTTCGCCCCGGAACGGAGGCTCGACGAAACCGAGACGGAGAGGGGGCGCCATCTCCGATGGCTTATCAGTCGGACAATCGACCCATCACAGGCCGCCGCACAATCGCCAATTGGCCGTTGAAGCTAGGTGCGGCTTCCGCTAAGAAGCCCGTGGCTGGCCGGCTTACCGGCTGGTTCGTTTTCCGGTTCCCCGGGAAGCACCCGTAGCTCAGCTGGATAGAGCGCTGCCCTCCGAAGGCAGAGGTCACAGGTTCGAATCCTGTCGGGTGCGCCAAATTATCTTGGGTCCGTTCCGGACACATGGGTTACGGTTTATACCGGAGACATGGGTAACACTTTTGGCCCGAAGGGGTTTTGGAGTGGTTCGAGCCTGCATGTCTCATCATCGAAGTATCCCAAATCATAGTCCATGAAGCTGGTCAGCCAGATATGGTCCTC
>NZ_VFTW01000032.1:0-53390 GCF_006440815.1 Mesorhizobium sp. B2-8-3 | reverse complement strand
GACAACCGTGCCGGCATCCTGGCCGACAGCCGTCGTGATCACCGGCGAATCGTTGGTCCCGGTGATCGTGATGGTCAGCGAGGTCGAGGAAGTGGCCCCATTGGCATCCTTGACCGTGTAGGTGAAGACATCGGTTGCAGTGGCACCTTGGGCCAGGGCATTGGTATCGGGGTCGGCATTGTTGAGTGTGTAGGTGTAGCTGCCATTCGACCCGATCGTGACCGAGCCGTAGGTCCCAACCACCGCCGAGCCAACATTGGCCAACAGGCCGTTGACGGCCGAAACCGTCTTGCTGTCGCCGGTGTCAATATCGGTGTCGTTGGTGAGCACATTGCCGGTGGCCGACGGATCGCCAGCGAAGGCAGTGTTGCCAGGATTGACGCCTGCCTCGGTGACGGCATCGGCACCGTTGGTGTCGGCGACCGCAATCGGCGCGTCGTTGGTACCGGTGATCGTGATGGTCAGCGAGGTCGAGGAGGTGGCCCCATTGGCATCCTTGACCGTGTAGGTGAAGACATCCGTTGCGGTGGCACCCTGGGCCAGGGCATTGGTGTCGGGGTCGGCATTGTTGAGCGTGTAGGTGTAGCTGCCATTCGACCCGATCGTGACCGAGCCATAGGTCCCAACCACCGCCGAGCCAACATTGGCCAACAGGCCATTGACGGCCGAAACCGTCTTGCTGTCGCCGGTGTCAATATCGGTGTCGTTGGTGAGCACATTGCCGCTGGCCGACGGATCGCCATCGAAGGCAGTGTTGCCAGGATTGACGCCTGCCTCGGCGACGGCATCGGCGCCGTTGGTGTCGGCGACCGCAATCGGCGCGTCGTTGGTGCCGGTGATCGTGATGGTCAGCTGCGCAGTATCAGTAAGCCCGTGAGGGTCACGCACGGTGTACGTAAAGATTTCAGTGACAGTGACCCCTTCCGCCAACGCGTTAGTGTCCGCATCGCTGTTGTTGAGTGTGTAGGTATAAGTTCCGTTCGCATTCAAGGTCAGCGAGCCATAGGTGCCCACCAATGCAGATCCGACGGTGCCGGCGCTTCCAGATCCGGATTCAGGACCTGTGCGGACCGCCGACACGACCAGCGACGCATGGCTGTCGTCGGAATCCGTGTCGTTGGCCAGCACATTACCTGCCGCCGTGGAGACGCCCGAAAATGGTGTATTCCCTGGGCCAACGCCAGCCTCTCGCACTCCATTGGCATCGTCGACACCGACGGGGGCGGTTGGGTCGACTCCGTAGCGCACCTGCTCAATCGCGGAGACCTTGAGGTTGATCGTGGTGAATGTAAATTCTGCTTGACCTGCCTGGCCGGTATTCGCGTTCGAGTTTGCGGCAATGAAGGTACGAAACTGAGCAATTTCAGCGTTAAACGCTGTCATGAATGATGTATTTAATAGTTGATCATTGCTCAGATAGATAACAAGCGTATCGATCTCGGCAGTGCCTTTCGCAGCATTGCCATTACCGCCGTCGTAGACGTCGTAGCCGGAAAAGGTCGTTTGTCCGACCGTTATCCCCGTGCCGTAGACTTGGGTACCAATCTTGTACTGATTTTCCCATGCTCGATAGATAAGCGTGTCCGCTCCGGATCCGCCCAGGACTGTATCGAAACCACTGCCTCCATCGAGCGTATCTGCGCCTGACCCACCGTTCAGGCGGTCATTTCCAGCCCCTCCCGACAGCAGGTCGTCGCCGCTGCCGCCGACCAGATTGTCGCTGCCGCTTGTTCCGATGGTCGTTGCCATGCCCCGTCCCCTGTCTCGCTAGTTTTTCTTGTCGGTCAAAAATTGCCGATGTCGACCTGCCGCTGCGGCGGCGTGGTCGCTCAAAAAATACGTCCTATGCGGGCAAATTCGCCATCGCCAAAAGACGGCTTGATCCCCCGCGAGAGCGCCAGGATCAGATGAATTCGCATTCAGCCCAATGACATTTGTACCGATGCGAAACGCCCACGCCCGCGGGTCAGCCGGACACAGCTTGACGTCTGATGAATCTTTGCAACCGCCTTCCGCGGGTTTCTTTGCATCGTTCGAGGCGGAAAACTCGCCATCGATGGAGCAAAGTGTCTTTGCGCTATCGTTGCTTAGCGCATTGTGTGAAATAATGACCAGGAGGGTAGAAGTAAGGATGACTGTATCTTCAGCAAAATTAAAGACGTCGTCGCCGACCTCTGGTATATCGGAAAGCGATATCGTCGTCCCATCGGCACCTGTGATGTGAGAATAAATCACCCTTGTCCCCACCCATTTTACTTGTACATATGTACAAATACAGATGCCCCCACACCTGTTTTACTGCCGCATTGAAAGCTTGGCCATTCTCCATCTAAAACAGTATGATCAACATGCTAGTTCGTCCACTATCAGTGCGAAGTCCAGTCGCAGGTAACGGCACAGTTCCGCGATCAGCCAGATATCAAAATGGCCGTCCACTGCAGTCTTGGCTCAACAATGCTAGCTGGCACGACTCTGCTAGCCGCGCTGCGTTCCCTTTAGCCCCTTGGCGTCGCCCATTCCCTGATTGTCGGTCAGGCTCTTTTTTAGGAGATGCTTATGTTAACACATTCCTAACGCTAACAAACGGTAAGCGTCAACATCCAAACGGAGGAACAGTTAACGGCCGAAAATAGAGCACTAGCAGGCCGTGCAGGCCATCTATGGACCGGCCGCGCGGTGCAAGGGATGTCGGTGTAGTCACCAGACCCTTTTCCTTCCGCTCTCGTGCTGCCAGTTCTCCGGCGCGGCAGTTGGCTGCGGCGCCTTGCGGGCGGTCAGGCCGAACTCCTCTCGCCAGCGGAACGCCATACTGGTGGCAATGCCATGGCGTCGGCAAACCTGCGCCACGGCGACGCCGGGCTTCTCCGTTTCCTGCACGATCGCCCGCTTCTGCTCGTCGCTGAACCGGCGCCGGTTCGACCGCCCATCCACCGCTTCCGGTGTCAAGCGATATCGTCGCCGAACACAACTAGCAGCGCTGCTTAATTGAGCCCGGGCACTCGGATGCAACAGAGATCGCCAGTCCACTTCGACCTCGAATTCCTCGAGACGATCACGCCATTTGCGCGGCGCGTACGGCGAAAGCCCGAGCGCTGCCGCAGGTCGGCAAGCCCCAATCCTCTCCAATTCATCGCCTCCACATGCACGCCCCAGAATGCTTGCAGCGCAATCGGACCGGTGTCTGTGCGAGCGCGGTAGCGATAGCGCAGTGGTCGCTTGTGCCGCTTCGGCGGCCCCTTGCTGCTCTGCTTTTCAGCCTTTCATTGTGCAATTTCCGCAGATATTCCGCACGTTTGCGATCTTCCGGGCTCACCAGATGGCGCGCCCACAACTCGAACGTCGTCGTCGAGAGCTTACACCGGCGGCAATATTCCTCCACCTCAAGGCGGCCCCGATACCAGGCCGCGACATGTGACGATCAGTATGCGTTTCTGGCCTTGTCCCAGGAACGTCGAGCCACCGCCGGAAATCCTCCTCGACAAGAAGAAAACCCCACATGCAGCGAGATTGCACGACCCCAAAGAGGTGCAGAGACCGGACGCTTACCAAGGGTTGGCGTAAGCGTTCGGATGTTGCACGTCAGGTAAGATCTTGACATGAAATCCTCGATTAACAGCCTCAGGGAAGCAGCACGTGGACGCGGCCTCCTATCCTCTGGGAGTCTCCGATTTCGCGATCACGGCTTCAGCACGCTCTATCGCTGCTCGGAGTTCATCGCTCTGCCATGTATCGGCGGAATGTCCATCGTCGAACGACCGGTCGTGGGTTTCTCTCGCGCGCGAGGTTAGCTCTCGAAGCACGGCAATGGCCTCGGAAAGCAGTCCTGCATCTGCCCCGTCTCGGGAAGACTGTGTCATCTCTTTACCCTCATCATATTGCAATTATGGGCCACCAAGCGGGATCTTTACAATATACGACTATCGCCATTGGCTTCGCCGTTTGGCGAGAGATTGGCTTTGCCCAGGCGGCGCCGGCGGACCCTTTGGGTGTCCAGTTCCACGGCAGGAGTTCGTCGATACGGTTGATCGGATGTCCGTCGACCATGCGGCTGAGCACATCGCGCAGCCAGGCATAAGGCTCGACGTCGTTAGGTTTGCAGGTTTCGATCAGCGAACACAGCACCGCCCACCGATAGCCGCCGCCGTCGCTGCCCGCGAAGAGGGGGTTCTTGCGACCAAGGCTGACCGGACGAATCGCGCGCTCGACCGGGTTGTGTCGAGTTCGATGCGACCGTCGTGCAGAAAGCGGGTCAGTCCGTCCCAGCGCGAGAGCGCGTAACGGACCGCTACGGCGAGTGTGCTTCGTCCCGACAACAGTGGAAGCTGCCCTTCGAGCCAGACCCGCATGGCGTCGACAATTGGTTTCGAACGGCTGCGCCGAGATGCAAACCGATGCGCCGGCGATTGACCACGAACGTCGGCTTCGACGGCATAGAGCTCGCCGATCCGGCGCAAGGCTTCCATCGCGATCGGCGCGTTGGTGGCCTGCGCCACATCAAAGAACTTGCGCCGGGTGTGCGCCCAACAGGAGGCGAGGACGATGTCTCCCTTGACGGTGAGCTGCTCGAAGCCGGCATACCCATCGACGTGAAGCACGCCCTTGAAGTGCTCGAGATGCGAGGCCGGGCGTTCAGCCTTGCGGTCCGGCGCGAACAAATAGGCCGCGGCCGGCGGCTCCGGTCCGCCCCATGGTCTCTGTTCGCGGGCATAGACCCAGAGCCTGCCGGTCTTGGTGCGGCCACGGCCCGGATCAAGCACCGGAACCGGCGTGTTGTCGTCAAAGAGATGGTTGGAAGCAAACACGCTTTTGGCAAGCCGCTCATGCAGAGCTTCGAGCCACCAGCAGGCGCCGCCGACCCAACCGGCGAGTGTCGAACGCGGAAGATCGACACCACTGCGGGCGAAGATCTGCGACTGCCGGTAGAGCGGGGTATGGTCGCAATATTTGCTGACCAGGACCTGCGCCAGCAACGCCGGCGTTGCCATGCCGCCGCCGCTGCGGAGCCGGCGCTTGAACGACGGTCACGCAGGTCCGGCAGCCATATTTTGGTCGCGTGGTCCTGATCACGCGAAGCTGCGCTGGCACCCAGTCCAGCATCGCTCACGCTCTCGCCGATGAGATGCAGCGCACCGCCGCAGCCCGCGCAGATAGTGCTGCCGATGTCGAGCAGGACATCCTCGCGCGGCAGATGATCGGACAGCGACTTGCGATGGGATTGCCGCTCGACCGGCGGTTTGCCTGCGAACGGACCGCTTTCCTGGATGCGAGCGACATCGGCGTCGAGGTCTTCCAGCGCGAGCGCGAGCTGGTCGGGATCGAGCTGCTCGGAGCTGCGGCCGAACTGCGCCCGCTGGAGCTTTTTGATGATCGACTGAAGTCGCTCGATCTCTCCGCCGCGGCTCTCGACCGCAGCCGCCATATCGCGCACGAGTCGCTGCAAAAGCTGCGGGTCGGAAGGCAGATACTCAAGATCGATCAACATGACGGAATCGATCACAAACAGCCGCAAAACCCCAAGGATTCCAGGCTTTTCCGTAATGGTCGAAGTGCTGATTTCAGCCGGCGAGCGCTGGCCTCCAAACTCGCTCGGGAGCGCGCCAGTCGATGCCCTCGATCAGCATCGCAAGCTGGGCCGGCGTCAGCGTGATCGAGCCATTAAAGCCCGCCATCACCGGCCATGCGAAGCTGCCTTGGTCGAGCCGTTTTGTGAACAGGCACAGGCCGTTTCCGTCACAGAACAAGATCTTCAGTATCGACGCTTTCTTGCCACGGACGGCAAACAGATGGCCCGAGAACGGATCCTGCTTCAGCGTTTGCTGCACCGCATGGCGAGCCCGTCGAGACCTTTGCGCATATCGGTGTAGCCAAGCGCCAGATGCACCTTCACGCCCGCGGGAACGATCATCATGTTCCTGTTCCTTCGCTTTCAAGATATTCGCGAACTGCATCCGGATCGCTTCCGGTAGGGGCGAAGACGCGCCGGCCATCAGGCAGATCGATCGCCGACCTCACGGTCTTTTCCACCGGCGCGGTTGTCTCCCCCGGCCAGACTATCCTCGACATCGTGCCGACAAGGAATTCGCTGATGGTCCAGGCGCAGGTCAAGGTCGAGGACATATCCAGCCTGCGCGCCGATATGACGGCTGAGGTGCGCTTCACCTCCTACAAGCAGCGCACGACGCCAGTCATCCACGGCCGCGTCACCCGTATCTCGGCCGATCGCGTCACCGATGCCAAGACCGGCTTTCCCTATTATGTCGCCGACGTAGCGGTGGATCAGCAGGAACTCGCCGCCGCGCCGCAGATCCAGCTCTATCCAGGCATGCCGGCCTCGGTGATGATCGTGACGGAGGAACGCATGGCGCTGGATTACATCCTGGGACCGCTTACGACGTCCTTGCACACGGCGTTCCGGCAGAATTAGACATACTACTAGGACCGCATCCAAGCGTATGGAGAAGGCCGCGCCGATGCGAGGGTCGACAGCCGATGGCCGCCATTACATCCGCAGGAGTCTACAAATTAACTCAGGCCCGCATCCGGCTTGCCCAGGCCTAACCCTCAGAGCTTGCGCAGAACGGGCAAGGCTCTGGAATGCAACGGGTCGAGTGCTTTTTGCTGGCGATCTTTCGGCGAAGTCCGCTGGACGTCGCCAAGGCCGACCGTTGAGCCGCTGAGTTTGGGGCCATCATCGGATAGTCGCGCGCCAAGCCCCACTTTTCACGATACTGTTCCGGCGTCAGGCCGTAGCGCACGCCGAGATGGCGCCTCATCGATTTAAACCGCTTACCGTCCTCGAGACAGATGATGTAGTCGGGGAAGACCGATTGCATGGGATTGACGGCGGGGACTTGGGCCGGCTTCTCGGGTTCGGCCGGCTGCGACGAGTCCACGTTTCGGATCAGCTCCGGCAGGTCTTGGTTGTTCTCGTCGGACATGCAATATCTCCGCTCTCGATTGGCTGAATCTCTTAGTCGGTTTTCGGCAAAATGCCAGTGCCTCGATCCGATCACGGGTCTGCGGTGGAGCGCCCGCGATCTATGGCGTCTTCCCCGTCCGGTGATCGTCCTCATGAAGCTGATGTTTGGGCGGCCCGACATCATGCGCAGGTTTCCGGTGTAGCGTTAGTTGGCTCAAACGATCGCGAGGGGCGTCCGGAATTCTACTTGTGCCCGCACTAACCCTGCAGAGCCATCGACATGCAGCCCGCCCTTGAAGTGCTCGAGATGATGGACAGGGCGGATAGATGATGCCTGTTAGCGGCTTTGCACCGCCCGCTGCTCGCCAACCGCTATGTTCGCTGGTTCTTATGGTCTTCATGCCGTTCCGCATCGAATGCCTGCTTTCCCTTCGCGGCCCAAAGGTCCCGCGCATGCTTACCTTCATGGCCCTGCAGCTTGGCGGCAATCCAAAGCAGCGCCCCGTAGATGATGGCGCGATCGTCATTGGTCAGTTCAACGATGCCTGCCTTGACGACAAGACCGCCGAGTTCGATCAGATGTCGGGTGCGCTTTCGGCGCTCGGCCTGCCACGTGCGCATGTCATGTCGAGCCTGGGCTGACTGCCGGCGGTTCTGGGCTGCGCGGTTGCGCTGCAGCGCCGCGCAGATTGCGCTGAGATGCCGGAGCAGTTCGCCGGGATCCGCTCTCGAAAAACATCACCCCACGCTTGGCCCATGCCTCACGCTTTCCGGTGTCTTTCGTCTCAGCGATTGCAACCAGCGCTCCGGCCAGTTCTTCGGGGCTGAGTTGATCGGCGCCGGTGGCGATCACCAGCTCGCCAAGTTGCTGCACCTTGCGCGCTTTGAGTTCGCGCGCCTTGTCTTCCAGCGCCTTCAGTTCCGCGTCAAAGTCTCGTGGTTTACGCATGGCTGTCTCCGTCGGTTGTCGATCGGATGATGATAGGGGAGCGCCTGCCGGAAAGCTTCAGGGTTGGCGAGACAGCCAGGGACGGGCTGGTCCATCCCGAGAATTTTTCGAGGGAGGGCGCGCTTATACGTCGTGCCGACGTGCGCTTCGACGTGCAAATGATGCTGTCGCGATGGCGATCTATCATCTTCATGTCAAAGTCATTGGCCGCAAGGCTGGGAGCAGTGCTGTGGCATCCGCCGCGTACCGTTCGGCTTCGCGGTTGCGCGACGAGCGCATCGAACGCAGCCACGATTTTTCCAGCAAGCACGGCGTTGTCCATTCTGAGGTGATGCTGCCAGAGAATGCGCCAGAGGCCTGGAGCGACCGCGAACGGCTTTGGAACGGCGTCGAGGCCTTCGAGGTACGCAAGGATGCCCAGCTCGCCCGGGAGGTGGAGTTTGCCCTTCCACGCGAACTGAGCCAGGCGCAAGGCATCGAACTGGCGCGCGACTTTGTTCAGGCCGAGTTCGTCAGCCAAGGCATGGTTGCTGACCTGAATGTGCATTGGGACAGAGCGGAGGATGGAAGCCCCAAACCTCATGCCCATGTCATGCTCACCATGCGGTCGGTCGATGAAAACGGTTTCGGGGCGAAGGTACGAGACTGGAACGCTACCCAGATGGTTGAGCGCTGGCGCGAGCGATGGGCGGAGCTTGCCAATGAGCGCCTGGCCGAACTCGACATCGACGCACGCATCGATCATCGCAGCCTGGAAGCGCAGGGCATTGTCCTGGATCCGCAAACGCAGATTGGTGCGCCGGCCCAACGCATTGAAGGCGGCGGCCTTGCTGCTGGCGACATTGAAGCAGATCGAGCCGAACTGCATCGCGAGATCGCGCGCGACAATGGCGCGCGGATTATGGCTGAGCTATCCGTGGCGCTCGATGCCATCACGCATCAGCAATCGACTTTCACCCGAAAGGACATTGCGAAATTTGCGCATCGCCACAGCGACGGAGTTGAGCAGTTCAACGAGGTGATGGCTGCCATCAGCAGCGCCCCCGATCTGGTCGAACTCGGCAAGGACGGACGCGGAGACGATCGCTTCACCACCCGGCAGATGATCGAGACCGAACAGCGTCTGCATCGCGCGGCAGTACGCATGGCTGGACAAGAGCGTCATGCGATGAATGACGCACATCGCGAGGCTGCTCTGGCGAATGCCAAGCAGTACGGTCTTGCACTCTCGAGCGAGCAGGCCGATGCACTGGATCACATCACCGACGGCCGCGGTCTTGGCGTCGTGGTTGGTTTTGCCGGAACGGGCAAGAGCGCAATGCTGGGTGTAGCGCGCCAGGCGTGGGCAGCAGCAGGCTACGAGATTCGAGGCGCGACACTTTCCGGCATAGCGGCCGAGAATCTCGAAAGCGGTTCAGGAATTGCTTCGCGCACCATCGCCAGCTTGGAACACAATTGGGGACAGGGCCGCGATCTGCTCACTGCCAGCGATGTCCTGGTGATCGACGAAGCCGGCATGATCGGCACGCGCCAGTTGGAGCGCGTGGTCTCCCATGCCGCGGAAGCCGGCGCAAAGGTCGTGCTGGTTGGCGATCCGCAGCAGTTGCAGGCGATCGAGGCCGGCGCCGCATTCCGTTCTATCCACGAACGCCACGGTGGCGTCGAGATCGGCCAGGTGCGCCGGCAGCGCGAGGACTGGCAGCGCGACGCCACGCGCGATCTGGCAACCGGCAGGGTCGGCGCTGCGATTGACGCCTATGACGGCCAAGGCATGGTGCACCAGGCTGCGACGCGCGACGAGGCTCGCAGCGATCTTGTCGAGCGATGGGATCGCGAGAGGCAGGCTCAGCCACAGGCAAGCCGAATCATTCTCACCCACACAAACGACGAAGTGAGTGCGCTCAACAAGGCCGCGCGCGAGCGCATGCGCGCTGCCGGCGATCTCGGCGACGATGTTCAGGTGGATGTGGAACGCGGCGCAAGAAACTTCGCAAGCGGCGACCGTGTCATGTTCCTGCGCAACGAGCGCGGGCTCGGCGTCAAGAACGGCACGCTCGGCGTGATCGAAGAGGTCAGCACACAGGGCATGGCCGTGCGCACCGACGACGGCAGGTCGGTGCGCTTTGACCTGAAAGACTATGCCCACATCGACCACGGCTATGCCGCGACCATCCACAAGGCGCAGGGCATGACGGTCGACCGCACCCACGTCCTGGCAACGCCGGGCATGGATGCGCATGGCAGCTACGTTGCCCTGTCGCGGCATCGAGATGGCACGGATCTGCACTACGGCAGCGATGACTTCGCGACCCGGGATAGGCTTGTCCGCACGCTGTCGCGCGACCGAGCCAAGGACATGGCGTCGGATTACGAGCAGATCGACCCGGCGCGGAGCTATGCCGAGCGGCGCGGCATCACCTTCCGAGAGCGCGTGGTCGAGATCGTGCGCCGGATCATTCCAGAGAAGTTGCGCGACCGGATCGACGGGCTGCTGGACGGGTTGCGCTCGCCGGCAGATGCCGAGCCCGGAAAAGACCGTGGGCATCAGCCGGGAAGGGAAGACGGTCGAGCGCAAAACGGCGATGCCGGCGCCGCTCCTGGAAGAGAAGCTTCCGTCAGGGGAGCGCAGCGCGAGGCGGATGCGTCGGCGGATCTGGAAGCGGCGTTGCGCAGCGCTCGCACGAAGGCGCTTGTTCGCCACGCACGTGCGCTCGACGCGATCCTCAGCACCGGAAGTGCGGACGGGCAGGGCAGTCCCGAGCAGATGCGCGAATTGAGGGATGCCCGCAGCGCGTTCGAGAAGGTTCGGCCGCATGGCTGGCGCGATGCCGAGGCGGCCTATGTGAAAAACCCCGAGCTTGTCCGTGAGGCAGGCGCGGGCCGGGTCAACCGTATCGTGCTGGCTCTCCAGCTTGAAACGGAAATCCGCAACGGGATGGACATCGATCCCGGCCGCCGCGCCGACCGTTTCGTGGAACGCTGGCAAAAGCTCAATCGGACGGGACAGGAGCAATATCAGACCGGCGACATCTCCCGCTACAAGTCAACGCGTTCGGCCATGTCCGATATGGCCAAGAGCCTTGAACGCGACCCTCAACTTGAATCCCTACTGGCAAACCGCAAACACGAGCTTGGCATCAACGTGGATTCGGGTCGTCGCCTGGGCGCGGAACTCGCCTTCAGCCATGGCATCGGTAAGGGGCGGGGGATTGGAATCTAAGGCATGCCGATTTGCCGCCGTTTCCACTCCGCAGCCGGCTGAGGCGACAGACCTGATTGCCTACAGCATGGGTTCGTCCTGTCTGTCCCAGGAGACATCAGCAAGAACCAGTGAGGTGCAGGCAAGCCATGTCCGAACCGGATCGTATCATACGCCTTAGGACGGTCCTCGCGCGGACCGGCCTGTCCCGCTCAACCATCTATCGCAAGATCACTGAAGGGACTTTCCCGGCCCAGATCAAGATCAGCATCAACGGGGCGGGCTGGAGAGAATCCGATATCAATCGATGGGTTGACGATCCAGTTGCATGGCACACCGGCGCATCACGAAAAAACAGCGAGTAGCGGAGTGGTACGTCGCTGTCGATGTTGAACACTCCTCTCTAAGTCAAGTTCAATGACTGGGAAGGAGCCGAAAGGTGAAGGTCCGCATTGGGTTCAATACGCTCGAAAGGCGCTGATGCGTCCATAGCTGCGGAACCCCGCAAGTAGGTAGCGATTCGCCATCCCTCAACTGGAGGTCCTGACTTCCGTTTTCTGATCTCTCGGTTTGCCTTCGCCCGCCTGTTAGAGCGGCCGCCGCGCTGTCTCGTCGCGGCACGCCGAGGATGATACGGACCGCTTCCTAACATTCGGCGACTGTTTCGCAAATGCCATCGATTCTTTCGTGAACGAAGAGGATTAGCGTTCCAGGTTCGGAGGTCGCCCGGCCTCTGATCCTCGCCCTCACGATCGAAACCTTAGCAATGGATTATGTTCCCGGACGAAATCGCTCCCTCCCGCAATCGGCCACGTGTCCTAAAGGTCAACGTTGCGGCATAGACGACGCGACCGGCCCTATCCCTTACGGAAGCGGTGCAGATGCTGTGGCCGACTCTTTCGCTTGGCGTCTCTCGCCATCGACACGCCGCGCGTAGTCCGAGTGACATGCCGCTATTGCAAGTGCCAGCCATAATTATCAGCCATAATCAGAGACAGGTATCGATCGGGGTGGACGCCCAGCTGCTATCGCCGCTTGCTGACGCTCCCTGCCCACAAGTTGCGTTTGGCAATGCGGGCTTCTTGCTCCTCGGCAAGGTATCGAGTGTCGGCCACCGCCAATCCGTGTTTCACCAGGTCCCGTCCGAGATCGATGCCTCCCACGAAGCAGATGCCGAGGTCGTCGTTATAACCGTCCTTGCGCTCGACGATGCAGGATACATCGCCTGAGGCGATAAGATGTTGGATGTGGTCACGCGCATACTTGCCGCAGGGCCAGATTTTGCCAGCGGCATCAAAACACGCCTGCGAAAGTTTGGGGGCATCAAAACCGAGCAATTGAATTCGTTTTTTGTCGTGCCACAGCGTGTCGCCGTCCTCAGCAGACCAATGCTCTCCTGCAGACACCCGGCCACAGGTGAGCACGAAGGCAAGGGTGAGGATCAACCTACACATGGCCGTGCTAAACGCACATCCCCTACGGCAGTGGCATCGGTGTGTCGGCGAGCGTTCTGAGATAGGCGATCACGTTCAGCCGATCGGCCTCTTCAGGCACCCGCGAATATCCATGTTGACGCCGGGCTTCGTCAGCGTGGGACCGGCGAGGAAGATGTTCAAGTCCTCGTAGGTCCAGTTTCCCTCCCAGCCCAGCAGGGTCTTGGAGTAACGCTCGAACTTCGTCGATGCCTTGTCGCGACCGACGACGTTCCAAAGGTTCGGCCCGATGGTCGGAAGTTCCTTTGGCCGCACGACATGGCAAGGGGCACAGGTGCTTGCAAAGAAGGCCGCGCCCTTGGTGGGGTCGCCCTCCGCGAGCCGGGCGGAAATCGGCTCCGGTTTCAGGATGACGACGCCATGCTCCAAAAGGTAGGCGGCGATGTCCTCATGATCATCGTGCTTTGCGAGATGGTAGGCCGTGATGATGCCCGGCCGTTGATTGGGGTCGCCCTGGACCCAGATGGTGTTGACGTCAGCGCCCGCCTCGACCAGCACCTTAACGCAGTCAAGGCAGCCACTGGCGACCGCGAGGGTCAGCATCGGCTCTCCCCGCGTCTTGCCGTTGGCGTCGGCACCATGCGACAGAAGCAGCCGGATCATGTCGGCGGCGTTCTTCAGCACGGCAACGGTCATCGGCAGGCCGAGCACCGCTTCCTTGTTGACATCGGCACCACGCTTGATCAGCAGTTCCGCCGCCTCGACGTGGCCGCTGCGCACAGCCAGGAATAGCGGTGTTGCCCCCTTCTCCTGCTCCTCGATGTTAGCACCGGCATCGAGCGCCGCCGTGATTGCAGTAAGGTCGCCGCTCTTGGCCGCGTCGTGGAGCGCACCGCCATGCGCTGTTGTGACGGCACATAGCAAGATCAGGAAGCTTGCGAATAAGCCCCGCATTTCGGCATCCCTCCGCCGATCAAGGAGGAGAATATACCCGATAGGCGCGGGCTTCCAGCGTATATTAGCGTAGGCTAATGGTATCTAATGGCCTTGACGACATAAGTTGCCGTTGAGGGCGGCCCCCAATCGATGCATGCAGTCAGGACAAGACAGGCAACGTGCTTTGCAGGTGTGATCGCCACGGCTGCGGCAATTGAGGGAAGTGCGGCGTTAGCCCACGGCCCGGATGAAAATTGGGGCTATCCACCGGCTTGCTGCCACGGCGACCCGCTCACTGGCGACTGCGGGAAAATTCCCGGTTCAACTGTGACGCCCCGGCCAGATGGCTATGTGATTATTCTGCGTCCAGGCGACCATCATAAAGTCACGCATCGGAACCGCTACTTCGTGCCGTACGAAGTCGTAATCCCCTCGGGGGATGACAACTTCCACATCTGTCTGCATCCCACGGAAGAAGACGAAAACTGCTTCTTCGCGCCAGCGGATGCAATGTGAATGTTCTTCTAGCTTCGCCCGATTGAACCAGTGCCGGGCGGGGCGAAAAAGCACGTCCATCGAAACCTGTGATAAGCCTCGAAACTCATGTGTGGGGTCAGCGTCCGATAGAACGTCATCAGGCGCTCGCAAATATGATATTGATCATCCGGCGAGGTCTGGACACGCTCTCTGGGAATGAACCACTCCGGCTCTTGTGGCTCGTTTGGGTAGAAGGGGCGGGGCGGCCGGACGAAATAGCCGTCTTTTGTCATCCTGACATGGCTTGGATCGATAGGATGACAGTCATTGCCTCCACAGCAGTCGTAGTGAAGAACGGGGTCCGTCTTACCCGTATACCAATCGTGGGCCTCGGCATTGCCGATCAGTGCGAGCCACGCCAATGCGAAATACCGCTTTGACTGCGTCATCGAAATCCCCTCGCAACCTGAATACCACATTAGACATCGCTAATCTTCATTCTTGAGGTCGCATCGGTCGCCGCATAGGTCCGGCGGCCGCCTTGTCTAATCAGCCTCCCGAAAATCCTTCAGTGACGCATGGCGAAGCTTCTCCTCGCCCCTAAGAAACTTAACCCGCCCCACAAGACCCGGCTTGACCCACTCGGCCTTCTGGGCAGAACTTACTACGCAAAGCTCGTCGAGCAGATGAACGCACGTCTGGCACCCTATCTGCTCAAGCATGGCGGATCGGAAAAGGAGGCGCTGGTCGCGGCCGACTGGAAAACGACGAGCGGCGAAAACGGCTGCACATAGCCGAAACTTGCCTTCCGGTCTCGAAACGAAGTTCTCGACAAGCAACCCTTTAGCCCTTTTGAGCGCATTCATCGCTGCGGTTGGTACATTGGACTGTCGGCAGCAATGCGCGAAGCTCTTCCCATGCTGGGACTTCATTGCCGTGCGTCATCGGCTTGGCAACTGACCGATCATGTTGCAATCGACCATGCGGTCGGAACGCTCGGTGTACGCGGCGTGGATCACCTGATCCATGTTCATGGAAATTTCACGCACCAGCTTGCGACGGACCGCGGTGGCGAACATCGCGGCGTCGGTGACGCCGATTGCAAATGCGTCCGGTCCGCCAATGACGCAGCGCTCGAAATAGGATTGCAGGCTGGAAGGGTCGTACCGCGCAAACCCGTCGGCCTCGCCAATGCGGGGTAGTGCAATAGGCAGCCCGTTGATCGTCACACCTTCCGCGAGAAGAAACTGCCGGATGGGGTCAATGAGTGCTCCGGCATTGTTGGGTCCGTCGCCAGAGACGTCAATAACGCGGCGCGGGCTGCGCAAGTCGCTCTTCGCAAACAGTTCATTCGCGGCCTGCAACGCGCCGGAAATCGAGGTTCCGCGGCCTTCAGTCAACGACAAAGCCGCCAACCTGTCTGCCAAGGTCAGAGCGTCCTCGCGGCTTTCGACAATTGTCCACGGCACGATGACGGTTTGCTGATTTGGCCCCGCCCACTCCAGATAGAGCACTGCGATTCTTCCCAGTTCTCCCGCCTTGATTGCCATCGCGATGTCCGCGTGGCGGAAGGCATCAACATAGCCGTCGCGCTGCACTTTTTGCTCAATTCTGCTCATCGAGGGCGAGACGTCCACGGCAAGGATCAATTGCAAATCGACTTGGGCCAGGCCGCCCGCGGGGCGGTCCGTCGAGTGAGCCTGTGGCGCTGTCGCGAAGAACAGGGTGAGCAGGAAGGCGCCCGTGAGCCGCGGCACTGGTCTTGCACCCATGCTTCCAGCAATCCGTACTAAGCAGTCCATGGCGAACCCCTCTCACTGACAAATGGAATTGTGGAATTGTCGGTCGGGGGCATTTGCCAAGTCACGAACGGCTTACGATCATTCGCCGAAATCCGCGCTCCCGCGCGGTCTGGATGATGATCAGTCTTCGCAGCGCGAAACCGTGCTAGTATGGGACTGCGGCTTCGTGCTTGAGGGGAACCGGCTTGAACAGCTCGCCGCCCACGACGTTCGTGCTCAACGGCGTGACCGCCGACGTGAGCAGGGAGACCTTGCGCGACCAGTTCAACAGGACAATCGCAGTTCGCCACCAGACCTTCGCGGTGCTTCGTCACCTTCTGGAGAACGCTGATCGCGTCATCACCAAGGACGAGCTGATGAAGGCGGTCTGGAATGGGCTAGCCGTCACCGATGACAGCCTGGTCCAATGCATTCACGAGATCCGTGCGGCGCTCAACGACAGTCGCCAGGCCGTCGTGCAGACAGTGCCGAGGCGCGGTTACAGGTTGGTCCTTCCCTCAAATGCCGGACCAAGATTGATTACAGTTCTGGCGGCAGAATTGGCCGCCGAAGTCCGGCCCGCAGGCAAGGATGAGCGGAGCATTGCTGCACCTACCCCGGCGTACAGGCAGGTCCTTGATCGGCTGCTGATAAAACATGCCGGTCGTGTCTTCGCGAGCGTCGAAGAGACAGTCCTTGCGGAGTTTGCTGGCCCTGTCGAGGCGTTGCGGTGTGCGAACGAGATCCAGCATGAGGTCGACAGGCGGAACTGCGACATTCCCGAGACAAAGCGGCTGCGCTTCCGCATCGGCGTTGACCTCGGTTACGTCGTCGCCGAGGGCGACCACCGCAGGGGCGAGGCCGTCGAGGTCGCAGCTCATCTTCAAACCTTGTCACGCCCCGGCGGAATTTGCATCACGGAAGCGGTCCGCGCCCAGGCTCAGGACCGCCTCTCGCTGGAATTCATCGATCTCGGCGAGCACAAACTGAAGGATGTCGCCCGTGCCTTGCGCATCTACCGCGTATGTCTTGCGTCCGAGGAACCGGTCAGATCGCCATTTCACGGTCTCGATGCCTTCGAATTCGAAGATGCCGATCTATTCTTCGGCCGGGCGCGGGCGATTGCCGCCTGCACCGCCAGACTGGAGCAGCAGGCAGCAAACGGCACGGCATTCCTGCTCATCTACGGAATGAGCGGTTGTGGCAAGTCTTCCCTCCTGCGCGCTGGCCTGCTGCCGTCATTGACGCGACCTGGAGCCGTGGCAGGCATATCCTTGTGGCGCCGGTGCCTGATCCGCCTCTCCGAAGGACCGGATGCATTCGCTGTGTTGGCTGCGGCGCTGCTTCACGACGCTGCTGTGCCGGAGCTGTCCTCAGAAGCAACAGCCGCGGATTTCGCTCGACTCTGCAGGGACACGCCGGATCGAGCCTTGGCGATGGTCCGACAGGCACTTCGCAAGGCCGCTGGGCCGGCCCGCTCGCAGATCAGACTGCTTGTTGTCATAGATCAACTGGAGGAGCTGTTCACGACGGAGAAGCAGCCGGCGACGCGCGAGGCCCTTGTGCGGTTCATGGCGGTGCTGGCCGCGAGCGGACTGGTCTGGGTGATAGCGGCGATCCGTTCGGATTTCTTTCACCGCTGCGGCGATGTCCCGGGTTTCTCGGCGCTCAAGGACGGCCTCGCCAGCTACGAACTTCTGCCACCAACCGGCCCAGAGATCGCGCAGATGATCCGCGAACCTGCGGTCGTGGCCGGGCTCCGCTTCGAGGAGAGTGCCGAGTTGGGGCGGCTCGATGACGTGCTGCAGGCGGCAGCAACTGCGGACCCCGGATCATTGCCGCTTCTCGAGTTTGTCCTCGACGCGTTGTACCAAGCCAGTGGCGACCGACGCGTTCTCACCTTTGCGCACTATCGTGCGCTCGGCGGGCTCGAAGGCGCAATCGCGCGTCGCGCCGACGAAGTCCTGGACTTGCTGGCGCCCGGGATCCAGGAGGCCTTGCCCGCGGTGCTGCGCGCCCTCACCACGGCGAACCTGGGCGATGAAACAGTCACGGCACGTGCAGCGCTGTACACCGAAGTCGCGGGCACTCCCGCGCGATCGGCCCTCGTCAGGGCATTAATCGAGGCCCGGCTCCTCGTCAGCGACGAGGACGCCGCAGGGCATGTCTTCGTTCGTCTTGCACATGAGGCCCTGTTGAGCCGTTGGCCGCGCGCCAGTGACATTGTGAATGCAAACCGCAACTTCCTCGCGACGCGCGAACGCCTGAGGGCTGACGCCCACCGATGGCACCTGGAAAGCAGGAATCGAGAGCTTCTCCTTCCGTCCGGCAAACGTCTGGCGGAGGGCGAAGAGTTGATGCTTTCAAGGCGGGAGGAGGTCGACGAAGCCGTCCTTGAATACATCGAGGAGTCTTTGCGTGCCCATCGGCAGAAGGAGGAGAAGGACCGTCACGCAGAGCTAGCACTGGTCGCGGCCGCCGAAGAGGCAAAACGCGAGCGCCTGGAGCGGGAGGCCGAGCGCCGGAGCCTCGCGGCTGCCGCAGCAAACCGGCTTGCCCGACGGACACGGAACGCCGCTGTCGTGGCAATAATGCTCGCTCTTATGGCGGGTGCAGGCGCATTGGTCGCCCTCAAGGCGCGGGAGGAAGCAAGGGGCCAACGCGATCAGGTGCTGCGCAATCAGTTCCTTTCGCTCTCGTTCCTTTCGGAGCGGTCCGCCGCGGCAGGCAACACCGAGGCAGCGATCCGGTTGGCGCTTGAGGCGCTGCCGTCGAAAGAGCAACCCGAGCGGCCATATCTCTTCGAGGCGGAAGCAGCCCTCTACAAGGCTCTGCTGGCGCACCGGCAGATCAAAATCCTCCGCCCTGGCGCCAGTGTGGCGCATGCGGCTTTCAATCCTACAGGTGATCGTGTTGTCACCGCATCCTACGACAAAACCGCAGCCGTCTGGGACATCGCCACCGGTACCGAAACTGCAATTCTAAAAGGTCATGATGGGGCCGTGGAGAGGGCCGAATTCAGCCCCGATGGGACCCGTATCCTGACGGCCGCGAGGGACGGCACTGCACGTCTTTGGGACGCCGTCTCGGGAGAGCAGCTCTACATCCTGCGGCCGCTAGGCAATTACCCGACGGCAATCTTCAGCCCGGATGGCACCCGGGTGCTGACGGCGGGGGAGAGCAGCGATGCAACGCTCTGGGATGCGCGCACCGGAAAGAAAGTCTTGGGTGTAAGCAGCGACGCATATACCCGTGCTGCTTTCAGTTCAGACGGCCGCAGCTTCGCGACGGCGGGCAAGCATTTTGTTTCGATCTGGAATACCGCAGACGGCGCGCTGACGAAGTCGATCCGAGTGACCTCCTGGCCCTATACCCTGGCGTTCAGCCCGGACGGAAGCCGGATGGTGGCCGGCCCGTGGGGTTGGCATTCACACCGCGACACTTCCAGCCTTTTCGATTTGTCGAAAGGAACGGAGATCGCAAAGTTGGCCGGCAGCAACAGCGACACACAATTGAACGGCGTGATTTTCAGCCACGGGGGTCAGCGGATCGCCACGGTATCCCTCGATGGCACTGCCCGGATTTGGGATGGAACGTTGGGAACGCTGGATGAAGTGCTCGGCCAAGAGGTTTCGGGGCTGAAGCCTGAGATCGATACAGATGAACGCGATGTGGAGATGAACGGTGCTTTCACCAAGGACGACCGCTTCCTTGCGACGACCTCGATCAATGGGCCGATCCGCATCTGGGACGCTGAACGCGCCTCGTTGGTGACGATGATCGCCGGTCACGAATCCTTGGTCGAGCATTTGGAATTCAGCCCGGTCGACAGCAACATTCTACTCACTGCTTCACACGATGGCACCGCTCGGCTTTGGGATGTCGACGGCGCCCTGACGACCTCGCTCTCACATGAATATCGGCCGACTTTCGCGGTTTTCAGTCCCGACAACGTCCACCTGCTGACCGGCGGCGGTGACAGCGCGGCGCACCTGTGGGATGTCGTGAGCGGGCGCGAGATAATCCGCCTCGACACGCATGAGATCATTCAAAGCGCCTCGTTCAGCCCAGATGGGAGGCGCGTCGCCACGGCATCTCTTGAGGGCGTGGTCCGAATTTTTGACGTGGCCACGGGACACGAGACCGCCCAGTTCCGATCAGATGCCGGACTGATCAAGATCCAGTTTGGTCGCGATGGCAAATCGCTTGTTTGCGCATGGATCAACGGCACCGCGCAACTGTGGGACGCCACGACCGGCACCGAGCTGGCCGCCATCAATACTAGCAGCAATCTGCCGCAAGCCATTCTTAGCCCTGACGGACGTCTGATCCTCTCGGCCAGGGAAGACAATGTGGGACACCTTATGACGACGAGCGGAGTCGAACTACGTGCTCTTGTCGGGCATCAGAATCGCATCACGGCAGGGGCCTTCAACCCTCACGGTCAACTCGTCGCCACGGGCTCACTCGACCACACGGCCCGAATTTGGTCGACCACCGAGGGGACAAGCGTCAGAACGCTGGAGGGACATACCGGCGCGGTGACGGTGGTCGCCTTCAGTCCCGACAGTCAGTCGTTGCTGACTGCTTCACGCGATGGGACCGCCCGGATCTGGAGCGTCTCAGGCGATCTGCAAAAGGTTCTCAGGGGCCACAGCGGCGCGCTGGACAGCGCCGAATTCAGCCCCAATGGCTTGTATGTCGTGACCGCGTCGACCGAAGATCGAACGGTCCGATTATGGGCGGCGCAATCGGGGCGCCAGATTGCTGTCCTTGGCAGCCAGGACGAAGCAACCTTTCGACCGGGCTTTACACGCGCAGCTTTCAGCGCCGACGGCACCCATGTCGCGATTGTTTCCGGCGAACAAAGGGTCAGCATCGTTCGCGTCTTCGAGACGCCCAAGGAGCTTATTGAATACGCCCGGCGTACGGTCCCTCGCGAACTGACCCCTTGCGAGCGGCGAAGCTTCTTCCTTCCTGAAGTCCCTGCAAACGGCACCTGTCCCGGCTGAGGTCGACAGCGGTCAGACTTTGCCCCTTAGGCCGCCTGCTGGAACCGCCACCCGTCCGGCCCCAAACGTGATGACCGAGTGAATCAATCTGGGTCCGGACGGCGTGACGCATAACCGTTGGGTTTGGCTTGCCCGTCGGATTGGCTCGGGTCCGACCACGATCAGAGCGTTCGCTTGTGATGTCTGCTTTTGGAAGCGGCGGAGGGGAACTTGACGGCTGCAATGAGCGCGTTGCTGCCACGTCGTCTTTGGGGCCGGAAGCGGACCGGCAGTTTCGGGCATCGGATCTTCAAAGCGGCCTTCAAGTCGGTGAGAGTATCGGCGCCGCCTTAACTCGTACCAAACATTCACGTCACCTCAGTTATTCGTACTCAGGATGATGCGAGCTTCGTCTCTGTTTGTGCACAATATACGAAAGAAATAAAAGCAGGCGGATCCGGCGGAAGGAATTCCATCTGATGTTTCCATGCGAGACAGAGGGCGTATGTATCGAACTGTTTCTGTTCTCTCCGTTCTTCAATACCACCATTTACAAATGTAAGAGAAATAACATGCGCGGTTGCATTCACGATTTGGGGGTCCGCTTTTGCAGTCGTTTGCGCTATCAAAAGGAGAGCGAGAGCGATGATAAATCTGGTCCGTTTCATGTCAGCCTCTTGTCGAATCCAGTGCCGCCAGTATCCCTTGGAGGGGGCGGCCGAATGGGCTAAGCTAGAGAGCGCGCCATGAGGGTGAAATGTCCCGAAAGGCTTCTGAAATTGACCTGAAATCTGCTGAAACGATCACGTTTCGCGGTTTTGTCTTCCTGACGAAAAGCAAACAACTCCGAACCGTCGAAGGCGAAGCGGTCAATCTTCGCAGCCAGTCCGCCGAGGTGCTCTCCGTGCTCGCGGCGCGACCGGGCGAGATCGTGTCCAAGGATGCGATGATGCAGGCGGTTTGGGTCGATACGTTCGTGACCGACGACAGCCTCACTCAATGCATTGCCGATATTCGCCGCGCCGTGGGCGACGAGGCGCACGTGATCGTGGAAACCGTCCCAAAGAGAGGCTACCGGCTGAATGCCGATCCGTCGGGCGCGGCAGAACCAAACGCCGCAACCGGCACGGAACGGGCCAAGACACGATTCTCGCGCCGCCGTTTCATTCTTGCTGCACTCGTTCTCGTTGCGGCAGCGATCGGCGCATATTATGGCGCGGAAGTATGGCGAGCCGCTCCGGTTCGTTCGGGCGACATGCCCCGGATTGCAATCCTCTCCTTCGATGACTTCAGTACCGGAGCGGATAAGGGATATCTCAGCGATGCCGTTGCCGAGGGGATCATCACCGACCTGGCACGAAGCAAGACTTATGCTGTCATCGCCCGGAACTCGAGTTTCAGGTACCGCGACAAGCCGACCGACACCAGACAGATCGGAGATGAACTCGGGGTCGACTACCTGCTTGAGGGCAGCCAGCAGAAGGTGGGAGACCGGCTGAAAGTGACCGCCCAGTTGCTGAATGCGCATGACGGATCGCATGTCTGGGCCAACACCTACAACCGCGAGATCGGCGATCTTTTCGTCGTCCAGGAGGAAATCATCCGCACGCTTGCGGAACGGGTCGGGCGCAGGATCGAGCGCCCCTTGCCACAGAGCGGTGCCGCCAAGGTCAGCGCGCTCCACTATCACCTGATGGGGGTTGCCGAGATCAGAGAGGATTTCTCGGCCGCGAGGAACGAGCTGTTTCGGCAGCTGAACCTCAAGGCGATCGAAGAGGATCCGAACACGCAGTTCGGCTATATCGGGCTGGCCTGGTCTTATCGCAACGATGCGATCTTCGGCTGGCACGAGCGGGAAGCTAACCGTGACGAGGCGTTGAAGCGCGCCGCCGAATACGCCGACAAGGCCATCCTGCTCGCTCCCGATGACGCTGAAGCGCATAATATCCGCGCCAGCATCCACACCGAAGCCGGCGAGGTCGAGCAGGCCCTTGCCCGGTACGATCAGGCAATCGCCCTGAATCCCAGCAACTCGGATATCCTGGTCCGCAGCACGGATCTGCTACTCTATGTTGGCCGTACAGACGAAGCGATCGATCGGATCAAGCAGGCCATGGGCATCGATCCTTTCTACCCAGACGACTTCAACTGGCAGATGGGCTGGGCGCTCTGGGAAAAGAACGATTGCGGGGCCGCGCTGGCGGCGATGCGGAAAATGTCCAGAATCCCGAGCGGCGCGCACCGAATGCTTGCGGGGATCCTCGCTTGTCTGGGAAACAAGCGAGAGGCAAAGGAAGCGCTTGCGGTTTTCCTCCAGAACACTCCCGGTGAATCCATCAGTAAAGAACGCAGGGAGTGGAACAAGATTTGGACCGCACCCGGAAGCCTCGACCGCTGGATCGAACACATGCGGTTCGCTGGGTTGCCGGAGTGAACGGCTGTCCGCGTGCAACCCCTCAGAAGACCAACTGATCCGCAAAACACCGTTGAAGTCGTTGTGTTGGTGAGCGTGGGTTGCCCTCAAAGCAAGATCATCCTTCACAAGAATATTGGTGCGGGATGGTGGGAATTGGCGCGATTACGACTTGCATGGTTATCAGCGATGTCCGCTTCTGGGCGACACAAACTTTGCCTTAATGGCCGAGATGAGGCGCATTGCTGACATTGATCGGAACAGATAATCCGCAATGCCGCCCGCAGGCGCCGCCTTCGGCTAGGTGTTTGCAATACCGCGTGACAAGCGCACGCCAGGGCCACCGCCATTCTCTGCAATGAACTCTATTCCGGCTGCCTCGAACTTTGCTTTAAGCTGAACTATTGTGGACTGTTTCAACGTTTCGCCTCGTTCGAATCGCACAACCGTTTGAGTTGAGACTCCGGCTTCCTTAGCAAGCTCTAAAACGCCCCAGCCCAATGCAGCTCGTGCCATACGACACTGCACCGGATTCATAAAATCACCATAATATAGTGATTTCGATTGATCATATGCTGCACTTTGTGTAGTCTCGATTTCAATTGGGCGGCCGGACAGGTGATGCAACACCGATCCGGCCTGGCCACGTGCAAGCTGTTGTGGAGCTCGGATCATGGCTGATTCCGACAATAGCATGACTTTGTCATCCGTCACGCTCGGAGGAGGTGGCGAGCAGGCTACAAAAAAATCTGCTCGTTCCGACGAAGCCGATCCGGCGCTTGCGCTGCTAGGAGACTGGTTGCGGGCGCAGCATGTCTCGCAGGTTCTCTGCCGACTTCAGCAACGCCTGGAAACGCGCGTTCTCGGCGCAGTGCGTCCGGCGCCGACGAATGCGAAGGTGGGTTACTCGATCGCCTGCCAAGCGGAAGTCGAGGCTGCGACAGTGGCTTTGAAGATTCAGGATAGACTTCCGCATACGCCCGCACATTCACTTCTCGGCGTTGTCGCCAAGCTAGAGATGATCGTGGGCGCAGATCGCGAAATCGACGACCCAACAGATTTTCCCTGGCCACATATCGAGTCGATCCTGCATGACTTGAAGGAAATCACCGGGAGTGTGCCGCTTGAGCGACCCGATCGATCCATCGTTCAGGCGGATTGTCGGCGATATCAAGCAATCGCGGCCGATTTGATCGGTCTCGAAAAGCGCATGGCGGACCTTCATTTTGGTCAGCAACCGGCCACTGGGACTGATACAAAGTAGAAAAGGATACGCAAGCGCACATGACGGCCATTCGCCGCTGAGGCAATTTCAGCGAATCTTGTCCCGATGCAGATGTGGTCGGGACGGAACTGGTGAAAGCGAAGCGACGCGTTACAAAACGCAGCGTTGAACGCAACGCCCAGACCAATCTGTTTTCGCGGCAACGCGCCATTGACGAAGCATTTCTGGAACGAACGGCCCGCTTGTTTGAGGCCCGCATGGAGCGGCCCCTCTCAACGGAAGATGCCCGGCAAATCGTCGATAATCTCGGCGGCTTCTTTCGCATCCTCGCCGAATGGGACCGGATTGACCGGGGCGAATAGCCGGCGCTTCATGGATCCCTCCGCCGGCTCAGTCCGTCGGCAGATGCGATGACCATGGAGGGAAGGAGGCGTCTACGATGAACCAGCGACTTATGAAGGTCGCAAGGCGCGCAGGTCTCACAAAGGCGCTGCTTTACGCTCGCGTATCCTCCAAGGAGCAGGACAAGGAAGGTTTCTCCATCCCGGCTCAATGCAAGCTGTTGCGCGATTATGCCCAACAACAGCGGTTCGATATTGCGCAGGAGTTTGTGGACGTTGAGACGGCCAAGACCACCGGCCGGACCAACTTCACGGAAATGGTCAAATATCTGCGCAAGCATCCCGGCATCCGGATTGTCTTGGTGGAGAAGACAGACCGGCTTTATCGAAATCTGAAAGACTGGGTCACGCTCGACGAGTTGGATGTCGAAATCCACCTTGCGAAGGAGGGCGTGATACTTTCGCGCGACTCACGCTCGTCGGAAAAGTTTATGCACGGCATCAAGGTCTTGATGGCCAAGAACTATATCGACAACCTGTCAGAAGAAGCCCGCAAGGGGCAGATGGAGAAGGCGGAGCAGGGCATATGGCCGACAAAGGCTCCGCTGGGCTATATCAACACCACTGGGAAGGATAGCAGAAAGGTTATTGAGCCGCATCCTGAACTGGCTCCAGTCGTCACACAGCTGTTCGAGCGTTACGCAACCGGCCGGTATTCGCTCAAGGCCTTGGCTAAGGCAGCCCATGGCGAGGGGCTGATTTATCCCAAGAGCGGCAACCCGGTTCCGGTCAGCACCGTGCATATGATCCTGCGCAACCGCCTCTATACCGGACTGTTCCAGTGGAACGGCAAATTGCACCAGGGCAAGCACGAACCTCTCGTATCGATCGAACTATGGGAGCGCGTACAGGGCGTTCTGACAGGCCGCAATGCGGTACCGACCCACCCGATAGGAAAAGAGTTCGCCTTCACCGGCCTGATGACCTGCACCGAATGCGGCTGCGCCATCGTGGCCGAGATCAAGAAGAGCAAATACGTCTATTATCACTGCACGGGGCATATCAACAAAGGTCGGGGCGGATACGGTGATTGCCGACGCAAATATGTCCGCGAGGAGGTGCTCGACCAGACATTCGCCAACCTGCTTGACCGTTTGCATTTCGACGGAGAGATACTGGAATGGGTAACGGCAGGCCTCTTGGCCAGCCATGCCGACGAGCGCCGCGAGCATGAACAAGCCATCCATCGATGTCAGGTCGAATACAAGCGGCTCGAGGATCGGCTGCATGCCATGTATCTCGACAAGCTCGATGGCCGCATCGACAATGCCTTCTACGATCGAATGTCAGCCCAGTGGCGGACCGAACAGACGCGGCTGCTTCGCGAGATAGAGCGTCATGGTAGCGCCGAGGAATCGTACATGGAGGACGGCATCCGGCTGTTGGAACTGGCACGCGACGCCAGCCGACTGTTTGCGAAACAGCCTGCGCACGAGAAAAATCGACTCCTGAATCTGGTGCTGTCGAACTGCAAATGGGACAAAGGCGAAGTTCACGCCGTCTTTAGGCAACCGTTTGATCTACTTGCGGAAACGGTCGTGGCGGGTGCAGCTATGGGTGCACAGCAGGCAGTTTTATCGACAGGGAGTCCAGTTTGGCTGGGGAACCTGGATTCGAACCAGGACTAACGGAGTCAGAGACAGATTTATCCGTTGTTTTTGCTATGAAAATTCGCCTTGTGTTGCATTAGTGTTGCAGTAGACATTATGAAAGCAGTCGGGCCTCGATCTCTGCAACAGCCGTCTTGTCGGCAGCGTCGTCTTCGAAAAGATGGCCATATGTATCGAACGTCACTGTGATCGAGCTATGTCCCATGATCGTCTGAACTCGCTTTGGCGAGAGCTTCTGTTCGATCAGAAGGCTCGCTGCCGCATGACGCAAAGCATGAAAATTATACTTGGCAATTTTGAGCGGCGCGCCGTCGGAGTCGCGTCTAGTCGGGTGAAGGCTGAAGATGCCTGCACCGACGAGCAGGGGCGTCCAGACGCGCGCTAGAATGTTGTGGTGATCGAGCGGCGTTCCTTCCTCGGACGGGAAGACCAAGCCATCGGGACCATTCGCGACGGAGAGGCGCTGTTGCTTCAGGGCGTTGATTGCCATCGGCGCCAAAGGCACGTCACGCTCGCCAGCCGATGTCTTCGGCAAGCCGAAATCACCCCATGCGTCTACCCGCCCTTTAACCTTGAGAAAGCCGCGCTTCAGGTCGACGGCGTTCCATCTGAGGCCCCGCAACTCGGAGGCACGGAGGCCACTGAACAGCGCTGTGACGATCAGAGCGCGATGCTTGCCCTGGGCACCTTCTAGAATGATGCGCAATTCAGCCTTCGTCGGGATCTCTGGCCGTTTCGACTTCCGGCGGTCGTTCGTCTTAACCTTAGCATCCGACACCGGATTAGTTGCCGCCAAGCCGCGTCGTCTCGCTTCAACGAAGATTGAGCCGAGCGAACGCACGATGCGCTTGACCATGGCCGGCGATCGATCTTTGGCCAGCTCGTCGGCGAACGCATGGACGTGCGGAGTATTGAACTGTGAAAGCTTTCTCGCTCCAATTAGGGGCACGATATGAAGGTTGACGTGCTGGGCGTAGGCGATGCGCGTGGAACGCTCGAGGCCTTCGGCGTCGCATCTTTCCAGCCAGAGCTTAGATGCCTCTCTGATCGTGATCGAGGCGCTGTCGGCAACATGGACACCGAGTTGCAGGTCGCGCCGTACCTTTACGAGATAGGCGTCGGCGTCCTTGCGTTTATCGAACTGCTTGGCGCGACGATTACCGCCCGCGTCGAAATAGTCGGCAAGCCAGCGGACTTCGCCGGAGGGGAGGGTGCGCTTTCGAACCTTAGCCATTTCAGTCCTCAAATGGATTTTCGATATCGTCCGTGAAAGATGCCCTTCATTGTTTTTTGCCCTCGTTTCTTTCCTCAACCCGCTCCTTGAACTTCCGGCCTTGTCTCTCAAGAAAATTCTGAACCTCATGCGAAAGTTTAATCGCCTCGCCAGTCTCTCGTTCCCTTGCCTTGAGGGAGAGGCCGTGGGCTCCCAAAGAGCTAATGCGGTAGGAGAGCTCCGACTGGCTTTCTAGTACATCTCTTGTTGCTCCCAGCGACGAGGTCATGAAATCCAGCACCGCGGCGCTGTCCGTTTCAGATAACTCTCGCGGGGCGTTCATGAAATGCCCGACCAACTCTCGCGTTCTCGTCGAAGTCCCTTCTGCCAGGGAAAGCAGCGCTCCGGCCTCTCGATCAAACGTTAGTGCGATCTGGACGAGCCGACGTACCGCATCGGATCGTGTGGCAATCCGGTTCGCGAAGCGCCAGTCGTCTATCGCGCTCAGTTCTTCATCCGCCATCATTATCGGGATGCGGTTCTCTCTGGGCTTCTTTGTCATCAGGCCTCCTGTGCACACCGGGTGACGATACAAAATCGGCACAAGAAGCACAAGATTGATTGTGCGAATCGAAATTTTGGGGTACAAAATCGGCACAACAGGCACAAAAACGACCCTATCGAGGATACGATGACACTAAACGACGCACTTTCTCGCCCGACGCTCTCCGTCCCGGATGCGGGGGCAGTCTTCTACGGGTTGGGTCGGAACGGCTCGTACGAGGCCGCGAAGCGCGGCGACATTCCAACGATCCGCATCGGCCGCAAGATTGTCGTGCCCGTCGCGCCAATCGCTAACAAACTCGGGCTGCGGTTAACGCTTACGGCGGTGGTGTAGTTGAACTCCGCCCAAATGCCGTATTTCCGATGCTTCGTTGGAAAATGGAAAGACATCGTTGACAGAATGAGCACAAGTGAGACGGCCACTTATTTGAAGCTAACCCTCCTCATGTTTCAACGAGGCGAGCCGTTGCCAGAAAATACCGAACGGTTGTCGAGACAATGCCAAATGTCACGAAAACTCTTCGCCTCAAGCCTCGATCAGCTGATTGAAGAGGGCGTAGTCATTCGCACCCATGATGGACTTTGGAGTGCTCTGGTCGAGGAGGAATTCAAGTTCCGCAACGAAGTGGCGTCCACAAAAGCGAACGCAGCTAACCGTCGGTGGGAAAAGCGCAGCGAAATCAATGGTCAAACGATGCACCAGGATCGCAACAGCAATGCGGGCGCAATGCTAAAAGAGGAAACAATAAGAGAGAACAGGGAAGATGCTGTCGCATCTTCCAATGCCGCGAAGGGGCAGGCGCTCGAGCTTGAGTTCGGTGAATGGTGGGCCCTCTACCCGAACAAAATTGGCAAACCTGCTGCATTGAAGAGTTTCATAGCCGCGCGCAAAAAGGTCGATGCTGAAACTCTAGTCTTGGGACTTCGAAGCTACATCAATTCGAAGCCGATAGACCGGGCTTGGTGCAATCCGACGACCTGGCTCAATCAAGAGCGTTGGGATGATCGTCCCGCTAACGTCGCGTCCGTGCCAACGGGCAGAACTTCACTCCCTGCAGCAAAACTTCAAACTGTCGGTGATTGGGCTTCCCACCGACTGCGCGAATTGGAGGCGCAACAGCATGAGCACTACAGTACTGGAAATACCGTCCGACGTGTGGAGGCCAGTAACAGAGATCGAAGTTCTCCAGGCAATGGCCCTTTTGAGTTCGATGCGGTCGAGGGCCACGACTACACCCGATGACATCGGAGCCGCGTTTCAAATTGCACTCGACGGAGTGACGGCGTACGGGCTTGCGATAGCTGTCAGGAACGTCTTGCAAGGCGTCCTCGGTAGCGGCTTCCTTCCTTCGCCAGCAGAGCTTCGGCTTCAGTGTGACAAGGCAATGGCACCTTATCGCGAGGCACAGAACCGAGCCCATCGACAGCGGCAGCAGCGCGAAGAGAACGCCAGCCCGAAGATCAAGCGAACACCGGAGGAATTGGAACGACATGCCAAGCGCATGGAGCGCTTCCGAGCGTCGCTTAAACCGATACCGAACGGGTGGCCCCGCCGACCACATCTGGAAAGCTGACAAAAAAATTTTGCAGCGTTTGTCTGTGTCGTCTGTTCGGGCTCCTTGGGGGCGCGGACGAAAGCCCGGATCGTCCCAAAGTGGTCGCATATTTCGACTCGCCGACTTATTGGAGTTTCCACCTGAAATGCGAGCATCTCGTTTTGGCTGCACGGACCACGTAAGGCGCGGTTTTAGCTAGTTTTTTGGCTTCGGTTTTTTGAAAATATCTGTGCACCAAAACTAGTTTTAATTGCCATTTTTCTCCGGCCACACGCAGACGACTGCGACGCGTCTCAACGAGCACAACGCAAGTGTGAATGCGGTATCAAAATTCTGTGCGCCAGTCCCATGGAAAGGATCAAACATTGAAAATCGGTAGTTCATTTCGACTGGATCAACTGGATGAAATCGAGGACGCAGTATGGCACAAGTGGCAACTGATCAAGGTCCGACAGTTCCTGGTCAACGAGGAGGCCGAGCCGGACTTGGTCGAGACCATCGACATCGCAATTGTAGATATCGATCGGTGGTCGATCCGGAGATTGAGCGAGCTTTCCTGAACGGCACGCTATTCGGTCAAGCGTAGAACGTGCGCCCATTTTTGTTATCGAGCCGCAACATAGAACGAGGGAAACGTGACCGGGGCCAGAGAGTGTGAGCCAAAGATCTTTTCCGACTACGACGTCGAAGCCCCGATCCGGCTTGACCTTGCTGCTAGGATCGCGTTTCCAGATGGCTCGATGGGTGTCAAAGGTCTGCGAAAAGAGCGTGACGCCGGTCGTCTTGTCACGGAGATCATCGCCAACAAGGAGTATACGACCTTGGCGGCGATCGTTCGAATGAGAGAACTATGCCGCGTCCGGCCGAAAAGGCCGCCTGCTTCGTTCGATGGGACGCGAGCGCCGGTGACTCCGCTTCGAGCAGGGATGGCAACCAGCACTGCGACCTCTAGCGAGATGTCACTGGCTGCGGCGCTATTGGCTGTTCAGAAGATAAGAGCCAATCCTCAACCTACTAAGCGGAAGCGTTAGGCAGGCGCCGATCTGTTCAAAATCTTAGCCGCCGACCATCCTGGCTCGACGTTCCAGTCGAAGCTGAAGTGAGCCAATAAAGACTGGTTCAGGGCGGGATAGCGACAATGGCAGCTTTTGACCCCTCGGTTGACATTCCTGCTAGAGCCGCCAACCCAAAACCGGACATTGGGAAGACCGGTCTCGCTGATGCGTCGCCACTACGCGGTTGAAGTCGGATGCCCACTGATAATCCGGGCCGAAGCCAGCGAGCGAATTTCGTCCGCGTAGAGCATACCTCCCTGCGCGCCGGGATGGTCACGTGATGTGAGAACCATGTCGGCATAGCCCCACCGTGCGTACCAGGCCTGTTTACGCTCCCAGTCTTCGCGGTACTTGCGCCGGTCTAGCATGCCGAGATGTTCCCAAAACCAGGTGTGTCCCGCGTATTGGATAGTGAAATCTGGTAGACAGTAGTCGGTTTCGCTCCCGGGAGCGTACAGCCGCTGTTCGTAAAGCGGCTCCAACCCTAAGCCCTTCAAGACCTCGTATACTATCACCTCGCTCTTCGAGCGCATCGGCGTTCCGTCTTCAGCGCGGTGGATAAGTCCTTCCGGCCGGTACCGTTCGGGTAGTCGCAAATCGCCCGCCGTATCGCCGATCAGAAGGTCGAACATGAATGTGCTGCGTCGGGCCGTTTCCGAATACGCGGGATTGCGCAGTTGATCGAGGATGGCTGTGTCTCTTTCGACGAGCACAATCACCCGCTCGCGAAATCGCGTGAGCGCCGTGTACAGCAACTCGCGGGATAGGGTCGCTGCCTTGCGCGGAAGGATGACGATTGTTACGCCAAAGTCGCTGCCTTGCGCCTTGTGGACCGTAAGCGCATAGGCGAGTTCGAGGCACTCCTTCACCTCGCCCTTCAGGTAGCGATACTCGGCCTTAGGCTGGGTCGAGAACACGACGACGGCTTTATCGGCTGGATCGGTGCCCTTCTTTTTCCAGGCCTGGGTCACTAGGCCGATCTCGCCATTGGCGACGAAGCGCATGCCGTCGGCTTCTTTTGGCAACCACTTTTGCCGGTTCACAATCTGCATGACCTTATCGTGGATGACGATGCCCTGCTCGCCCATCGGGTTCGGCCATACGCTGTGCGGATCTGTTGCTATGGCGATCTCGTGACTGCGGTAGCGCTCTTGGACGACCCGGTTGATCTCTGCAGCCCCAAACGCGTGTATGCGCGTCGGCGTGAGAATCTGCCAGGCCTCCGCTTGCTCCCATTTCTTATCCGTAATCCCCAGAGAGCGGTCGAATGCAGTCGCATTGCCGGGAGCGATGCCGATCATGCGAAGGGCGTCATCGATCTTCGCGATCAAGTCTTCGTGGTCGTTCCACGTTACCAGAGTAAGGTCGCCGAGCGTCCCGCTGCGAGCCGCACGTGCGATGATCTCGTCGTCACCCGGCCCGCTCTCGTCACGATATCCGTCGGCCAGCTGAAGGCCGGGACTGACGACTTCCTCGCCATCGACGCGGCGGACGCGCATGCACGTCTTGAGTTCGGCGATGCAGTGCGGGCGCTCCCGCCTTAGCCAGCGTATGATGTCGAGAAACGGGCGTCCCGGGCCGATGGGCGGCAGCTGAAAGGCGTCGCCGACAAAAATAAGGCGAGTGATGGCGCCCGACTTGATAGCGCGAAACAAGGCGGCGAGGAGTTCGACGGAGGGCATCGAACTCTCGTCGATGACCACGGTCGAATAAGATAACAAACCTTTCTTCGGTTTGTCGAGAATGCGGTAGTTCGCGCCTAGCATTTCAACGTCCCACAACACTTGGTGAATTGTGGATGCTTGACGCCCCGACGCGGTCTGAAGGCGCACGCGGGCCTTACCAGTCGGGGCCGCGAGCAACGTGGCGCGAGGTCCCTCGATTTCGCGGAGCGTCCGCAAGAACGCTTTTAAGACAGAGGTCTTCCCCGTGCCTGCACCGCCGGTGAGCACACTTAGCCGATTGCGATATAAGGTTTCCAGGGCGGCGACCTTCTCCGATAGGGCTTCGGTTTCGCGTTCAGTGACCGGCTCACCGAAACCGCCCTTGTCTACCGACTTTGTGAGGATAAGTTTCCACTCGGGGCTGGCCTCAGGGAGGCTGGCGAGCGGCCCGACTTGTTTCTTGACGATCTCCGCGATCTCCAGTTCGCAACGGCGCACGCTCTTGAGGGCTGCCACGCGGACTTCAGGCGCGGCGTCCCGTTCCACCTCAGCGGCACCGAGGTCCTCCTCCATCTCGGAGAGCTCGTCCGAGACGCTTGGCTTGGTCTCCGGAGGGGCGTCGTCGCGGCGCCAGGTGTCCGGGGCCTCGACCGCCTTAAACCATATGATCTGCTCATAATATTTTCGGTCATCGGAGTCCCAAACCACGGCCTGGTCGGGTGCGCAGCGCCTGGGCTCAGGAAAATAGGCCGCGCTGCGCGCGATGAGGGTTTCGAAGGGAAGAGTCGAATCCCCGGCATCCGCGGCGTCGCGCAGTACCGCCCGCATCACCGCGCGCACCCGTCGCTGGTCGTTACGCGCAATCGGGGCCTCGGTGCGAAAGCGGGCGGCTTCCCCTTCCGGCCGCATACCCTGGTCGATCACATCAAGCCCGATGGGAGCGCTGGCATCTGTTCCGTAGTCCTGCTCGTAAAGACGATAGGGATTTTCAATGATGGCTTCGTTGCTTGCCTCGATCCCGCGTTCCTTCCGAGCGGTACCATTTGCGACGCCGGAGAATTGGTCGCCCGTGAGCTCGAAGCGCACGAGCAAATCGAGCAACTGTCGAGAAGGTTTCTGCTTCTGCCATTCGGCAGCGGCGAGCTGAAGGCCTTCGGCGTGGTCCGATTCTGGCGTGGCGTAGCCTTCTAAAATGCTCTTGAGATGCTGCCATGGGTCCGTGCCGCGCTGCTCCAACTCGCGCAATACGCTCGCGTGGTAGGCTACGCCACGCTCGTAGCCGAGGTGGCGCAACAGTGCCCCAATTCCAGGATATGCGCCGCGGCCCGCCCAAACTTCGTCGAGTGCGCTGTTCAGCCATTCGAGCGCGCCGGCCCAGTCACCGCTCACACCGCGTCCGATAGTTTGATCGGCTCGAAGCTTCTCGACTACGGTGATGATGGCGAGTAGCGCAGATACCGCTTGGCCGTCGCTTACATGCTCGGCGACGTAGGAGAAAGGCAGTGATAGGTCACGCGGTGGCCGGCATATGATTTGTTCCACGTCGAGTCCTGCCGCGATGTATTCTTGGTAAGGGATGCGCACCCCTTCCTCTGGCCAGCACTGGGTGATCCTACGAGACCAAACGGGGAACCGGCCGGGCGTCTTGGGATTTGGCCCGAAATAGATGGGATCGCCGACTTCCCCGATGCGCGAAACGCCTACCATCAGCCTGTTCGCCTCGTCATCGACAGCGTTCCCGCGGTTGCAGTAGAGGAAGACGAGACTGGCACCGCTGTTGAGCTTGCCCCAGAAGCGTTCGAGCAACGCACGCTGCCGGTCGTCTTCCTTCACCCACGTCCCTGGGGTTGGCGAGGAGGGGCCGCGGATCAGGAGGTTCTCGTCCTCGCAGATGTCGCGAAAGCTGTTTTCCAGCATCCAGCGGTATGGCGTCGGGCAAAGCGAGTACGGCGGCACTTCCTCCTCAACAGACGGCAAGCTGCGTCCCGGCAACGGATCATCATGCCGAATGACATATCTCTCACCGCCGAAGGCATTAGTATCGCGCGAACACGGCGGCAGATATCCGGTGGTCGCTTTCAGAAGGGACAGTGCGCAATCCGCATTGGGCTTTTCGATGTCAAGGTCGCGCCGCTCCCGGACGTGGTCGTGCTCCATGCATGCGGCATTTAGATTGGGTGCCCGGCAGACGCGGCCATTCCAACCCGAGTCATGCCAAGTAAGCCGCGCAGAAAGGTGTGTCGTCATTGTTGTTTGATCCGGAATGAGAATTCGGCAGAGCAGGGTGTATTAACACCACAGATTGAACGGCGCCCAAAATGTCACAATCTTCTGCTCTTGTCGCGACTTGTCAGCCGCAAGTCACAATTTCAATCGACCCAAAGTTGTCATTGCGCTTCCGAAATTTGCCGTTTTCGCCCAAGTTACCACTTTGGCTCCGGCTGGTAGGCCATTTTCGAAACCACTTTCGTTGCGTCGCCGCGCCGTTGATACTTCCCGATCAAAGCTTCCACGTCGTCCTCCGAGACCGAATTGACGCGATAAAGTTTCCACATCTTGTCATTGGTTGGCGAAAGACGATATGTCCTGCCGTTGGCGCGGCAGTACCAATGGGGGGATTTTTGCAGCTGCGTCCACTTGCAGTCAGCGCCTGACAGGAGCCGCTGTTCGCGAGCTATTCGGTGTTCTTCACGCCATTTCTGATAGTTTTCCAGCTGCTCCGTCCGATGGCGCTCATCTTCCCGTTCTACGTGGTCCCTAAGTAGGCCGATGATAGCTGGAAGCTCGGTACCATCTGCCTTTTCCTTCTCGTAAAGCGCGAGACAGCCCTGTTGAAGCTCCTCTTTGGGATATGAGAAGTATTCCTCCTCCTCAAACGCCTTCAAGCGTTGTCCGACGTCTGTCGCCGTAACCTGTGGCCCAGGCATTTCATTGATGAAATCACGCAGGGCCTCGATGGGTATCCAACAACCCACCGCGGACTTAAGCAGGACCTCGCGTTGCCCATCCCACTTCCTCCAGATCGAGTTGCCCCGATCAACCCGCCTAACGATCTCATGCGCCAATCTGATCACCGAATATGGGTCTCGGATGTGGCGCAGGGACGGGCTCTTCACGTAGTCAAAGAGGAGTTCCTTAACGGCCGAAATGCGTTCGTCTTCTCTCATCGTGTACTTCCTGCTTGTGCATGTTCCTCCATACGTCTTCGGCGAAAGCCGAAGGTGGCCAACTGTCGTTGCTTTGAACACGTCCCGCCACCTGTCCTTTTTGGGTGTACCTTTGGCGAACCAACTTTGGCTTGGTTCGATAATTGTCGTTTGACAATTCAAATCGAACCGCGTATTTGGGAACCACTTAAATCGAACCGGAGACTTATTCATGTTCGTACGCGCATATCTCCGAGCATCAACCAAGGACCAGGACGCAGAGCGGGCAAGAACGGATCTTCAAGCGTTCGCTAAGGAAAAGGGGCTGGCAATCGCCGCTACCTACACTGAAAACGAGAGCGGCGCATCGCTCCAACGCCCGGAGCTGTTTCGGCTTCTGTCGGACTGTCAGGCCGGCGATATCCTCCTGATCGAGCAAGTCGACCGTTTGAGCCGACTAAACGCGGCCGATTGGGATCGCCTCAAACGCGAGATAGACGATCGCAAGGTGCGCGTGGTTGCGCTGGACCTTCCGACCTCTCACACAATGATGACAAGCTTGTGCGACGAGTTCACCGGCCGCATGTTCGGAGCGATCAATGGGATGATGCTCGACATGCTTGCTGCTATCGCCAGGAAGGATTACGAGGACCGCCGTCGCCGTCAATCGCAAGGTATCGAGAAGGCGAAGAGCAGCGGTCATTATCGAGGCCGCCCCGAAGATGCGAAGCGCAATGCTGCTATCGTGAACATGCTAAAAGGCGGCCAAAGCTGGAACGGTATCATTGATGCCACTGGCTGCTCTCGATCGACGCTAAGTCGGCTGTCGAAGCGCCTTCCCGAACGGCGGCGCGTCTCCTAACAGCTCGGCGGGGGGAGCTTCTCTTGCCCGATATGACGGAAAGGTTGTCTACACGGTCCCGATTCGCGCCATCGATCGTCGAGGGACCTAACAGGAGATTGTCTAGATGAGAATGAAACCCAGTAGCTACCTTCCGACGCGAATATAAGAGGGCAGCACGATGTCGGCAGAGCTGGAAAATCTCGTCAACAGTTTCTCTCGGGCGGCGTTTCATGGGAATGCAGCTTGGTTCGTAGGAGCCGGAACGTCTCGCCCCTCCGCTTTGTCGGGTTGGGTGGACCTTCTGAAGCCACTTGGACAAGAGCTTGGGATCACAGTCACAGCCAACGATGACCTGCCCGCGATTGCGCAGTATTACGTCAACAAGATGAGCGGCAACAAAGGCCCGTTGGTTCAGCACCTTCGCCAGACCCTCGGCGGCGCTGCAAGACCAAACTTCTATCACCACCAGATTGCTCGCAGCAACGTGGGCACCATTTGGACAACCAACTACGACCATCTCATCGAGGCCGCCCTTGCACAGGCGAGCCTTCGATACCGGGTTCGCATTCGCGAAAGCGATATGGTGGAACTAGCCGAACCTGGCACGACTGAGGTGGTAAAGGCGCATGGGTCTTTCGGTGTATCGAGCCCAGCGGAATTTGTCATCGCGTCGGAGGACTTTGAGGACTATGCATACAAGCGGCCCGCGACGACGGCCCGTTTGCAATCTAATTTGCTTGGCAAGAGTTTCTTGTTCGTTGGGTATGGCTATGGTGATCCAAATGTTCGAACTGTTCTCCTCGAAGCTCGTCGGCTAGCCGAGCGGGCTAGTCATCCACACTTCATGCTCACAGCAGCACAGGACACAGCCGACGCGGAAAAGGCTGGGCGGCAAGAGCTGTGGAGAGCCGACCTGGCACGCATTGGCATAAAATGCGTGCTCATGCCTGGCTACGATGCTGTAGAGCAAACTGTGGCGCGCATAGCGCGGCGTTCGCGCGGGCCGACAGTCTACGTGACGGGGTCCCACAAAGACAGTAGTGCACTTGCGTCTGAGGTCGGAAAATCACTGGCTGATCCGATGCAATCTCGCACCATATTGCTCGATGGTCAGTCAGCGGGAATTAGCCGCGATTTGCTTTCTGCGTTTCAAACGGCTTGCGTAGAGCAGCAGGTCGACCTTAATGAGCGGCTGCGTTTCTTTCCAAATCCCTACTCGTCCAATCCAAAATTTTCGAGCGACCCTCGCCTTTTGCCGCTACTAAAGGAGTGGCGCAGCTCGCTGCTTCGGCAGGCTCATTCTGTTTTGGCGTTCGACGGCGGCATGGGAACTCAGGCGGAGGTAGAGCTTGCCAAGGAGCTAGGGTGCTGCATAGTCCCTGTGCCTCTTTCTACGACCGGCTCAGCTCTTTCGCTTATCCGCGATCCTCAGATTGCTGCCGATCTCGACAAGCGCGCGCCGGGCTATATCCCCAAGGCAGAAGCCTTGAAGTTGAGCGCAACGGACATCGTCGAATGTCTGCTTTCCGATATGCCGCCATGGCCGCATTAGCTAGAATTCCTGGCCCGAACGGCACGGTGGTAGTCGGAGATACCGAGCCGGTTCGCGTCATGGCACTCGTTGGGACGACCAGCCGCCGCGATGAGGGATTGGAGAGCGAGAAGATATTTCGTTTAGCCGCCCATCCCCACCGTCCCGACATAGTAGCCGATTTGAGCATAAGACCATCGCCTAAACCGCTCTGGCGTCGAATTGTCGAAACTGGCCTCCCTGCCGCCACGCTACCGATCTACACGGCGCCGTCTGTCAGTGATCGGCTAGATCGAAAGGCTCTGCTCGATCGGGCGGTCGAGCAAATGGAAGGTGGAGTTGGTATGATCACCGTCCACCCGACAGCTACCAAGGCGATCGTAGCTATCGCCCGGCAGGATCGCGGCTTGCCTTGGACCTCACGAGGAGGCGGTCTCATTATCCGAGACCTGCTAGCCGGAACTTCGGCAGAAAACGCCTACCTTGCTATCCTGCCGGACCTAATATCGCTGGCAAAACGACTTGGCGTAACGATAAGCATTGGAGCGACCTTCCGTTCGGCGACGGTTCTAGACGCCGATGACCGCGCGCAGCGGATGGAACTCCGTATGCAAGCTGATCTTGCGGCACAATTGTTGGCTGAAGGCTGCTCGGTAGTGATCGAGGGGCCAGGGCATGCCGCGCCAGGGGCGATCAGGTCCTTAGCTCGTCAAATGCGGCAGGCGGGATGTCCGGTGATGCCCCTTGGGCCTATCCCGACCGATCTAGCCGTAGGCTACGATCATGTGTCTGCAGCGATTGGAGCCACACTCCTTGGGCTGGAGGGAGCCGCCCACATCCTAGCAGCTGTGACGCGAGAGGAGCACACGGGAGGGGTGCCAAGCATAGCATCAACTCTTGAGGCCATAGACACGGCGCGAGTAGCAGCCCACGTCATTAACTTGCAGCGGCTCGGAGCGGGATCAGAAGAAAAAGCGGTCGCGCGTGCTAGGTCGGAAAATCGAACTTGCGTTGCCGGGCGAACCCAGCACGGCTGCTCGCGATGTGGGCATGCTTGCCCTCTATAGAGCACGCTTACCTCTGAAAGAATCCACTTACTGCGACCCGGATTAGGTGTAGCGGACGCAGCACCGGTAAGGTTGGCAATGCGCTTTTTTCCCCGATAGGCTAGACGAGCTTTTAAGATTCCTTTGGCATTGAATTTGCGATGAGTATTTTCGACGACATTAAGCCAGGCACATGGCTAAGGGGACTAGGTGGCCCCGGTCCCGCAGAGGTTATTACGGTCTTTCGCTACGGCGATGACGCTGCGAACATTGCCTACCGCCTGGAAGGAAATATTTCGGAACGCCTTCTCTATCGTGGAGAGGACGTCAATCTTGAGATTATCAAGACCGGTGCCAGCTACTCATTCGAGGCGGATGGCCAGTTGCTGAAACTGGCCTCTGAGGCTTACCGCATTCGGTTAGCCCATCTTTTCGACCCTTACCTGGCGGTATCCGCCTCCCAGATCGAAGCACTGCCTCACCAAATCACCGCCGTTTATGGCGAGATGCTTCCGCGTCAGCCGCTCCGTTTCCTGCTGGCCGATGATCCCGGCGCTGGCAAGACAGTGATGGCTGGACTGCTGATCAAGGAACTGCTCATTCGAGGCGATCTCGACCGTTGCCTAATCGTGGCTCCGGGTAGCTTGGTCGAGCAGTGGCAGGAGGAACTTGCTGACAAGTTCGGTCTGTACTTTGACCTGCTGACCCGTGATCAGATCGAGGCCTCGGTGACTGGCAACCCCTTCATCGAACGAAATCGCCTTATCGTTCGGCTCGATATGGCATCGCGGTCTGACGAACTAAAAGCCAAGCTGGACGCGTCGCCTGAATGGGACCTGATCATTTGCGACGAGGCGCATCGGATGGCGGCGTCTTACTACGGCGGAGAGATCAAGGAAACACAGCGACACAAGCTCGGCAAATTGCTCGGGTCACGCACTAGAAATTTTCTGCTGATGTCCGCCACCCCACACAACGGCAAAGAAGCCGATTTCCAGCTATTCATGGGGTTGCTAGACGCCGACCGTTTTGAAGGCCGTTTCCGCGAAGGTGTTCATAAGGCCGACGTGTCCGACATGATGCGTAGGCTGACTAAGGAAGAACTCTACCGATTTGACGGCACCAAGCTCTTCCCCGACCGACACGCATATACCGCCAGCTACGATCTGTCTCCCTTAGAGGCAGACCTCTATCAGGCCGTGACGACCTACGTTCGCGAAGAGATGAACCGTGCTGATCGCTCGGGAGACGATAAGCGTCGATCAAACGTGGGGTTCGCGCTGCAAATTCTCCAACGCCGCCTCGCATCATCTCCGGCCGCGATCCATCGTTCTCTGGAGAGAAGACGTAGGCGGATGGAAGAGCGCCTGCGCGAAGCAAGGACAATGCGCGGCGCATTTGCGATTGGCACCCCGAATTTGCCAGTTTTCGACCCCGACGATCCTGACGAGGTGCCAGGGGCGGAAGCCGAGGCCGCCGAGGAACAGATTCTCGATCAGGCCACTGCGGCTGGCACTATTGGGGAGCTTGAGACGGAGATCGCGATCCTGAGAGATTTGGAGGAGCGCGCACTAAAACTGAAGTTGTCTGGCCTCGACACGAAGTGGCGGGAGCTTGAGGCCATCCTCGACGAACCGATGATGACTGATCCGTCGACAGGTACGCGGCGCAAGGTCCTCATTTTCACGGAGCCAAAGGACACGCTGGAATACCTCCAGCACAGAATCGCGACCCGTATCGGCGATTCGGCCGCCGTGGTCGTGATCCATGGTGGGGTTGCGCGCGAGGCAAGACGCGCCGCGATCGCAGCCTTCAACTCCGATCCGGTCGTACGGGTGATGATCGCCAATGACGCAGCTGGCGAGGGTGTAAATCTCCAGCGGGGCGCGCACCTCATGGTGAACTACGATCTCCCGTGGAATCCGAACAGGTTGGAACAGCGTTTCGGCCGCATCCACCGCATCGGCCAAACGATGACATGCCACCTCTGGAACCTTTGCGCCGCCAATACGCGTGAGGGCGAAGTTTACAGGCGGCTCCTCGAAAAGCTGGAGGAAGCCCGGAAGGCTCTAGGTGGGCGTGTCTACGACGTGTTGGGGGAACTTTTTGAAGGCCATGCCTTGCGTGACCTATTGGTCGAAGCCATCCGCTTCAGTGACAGCCCCGAGAAGAAGGCTGAGTTGTTCCGAAAGGTTGAGGGCGCGGTGGATGTCGACGCCATCGAGAAGCTCGTCGAGGAACGGAAGCTGACCTCCGAGGGCATGTCTGCCAGCTCGGTAGCCGAGATACGCGAGCAGATGGAGCGTGCTGCGGCCCGACGCTTGCAACCGCATTTCATTGGCTCTTTCTTCCGTGAGGCGTTCGCGAACTTAGGCGGACGCATGTCGGAGCGGGAGAAGGGTCGCTATGAAATCCTGCGCGTCCCACCAATTCTGAAGGAAAGAGACAGGCTGATCGGCAGGGCCGATCCGATACTTGATCGATATGCGCGGGTCACGTTCGAGAAGTCCCTGATCGCCGGCCAGCCGCAGGCCGAACTTCTCGCGCCGGGCCATCCAATGCTGGAGGCTCTCGTTGATGTGATACTGGAGCGGTACCAGCCGCTGCTCGCGCAGGGCGCAGTGTTGGTCGATGATTCCGACGATAGCCTTGAACCCAAGCTCTTGGTCTACCTTGAGCACGCCATCCGCGACGGGCGCACGAACCGATCAGGCGAGCCACGAGCCATCTCGCAACGCTTACAATTTGTATTTTTAAAATCTAACGGAAACGCGTTTGACGGGGGGCCGGCCCCTTATCTCGATTGCCGACCTATAACTGTCGGTGAGCGCAACCTTGTGGCCGACCAGATGAAGGCCTCCTGGCTTTCCGCCAATGTCGAGAAGCAGGCGATGGCCTATGCAATCGGAACTCTCGTTCCGAGCCATCTCAATCAAGTCCGTAGCAGGCGTGTTGGCGAGATCGACAAGATCGAACGGGAGGTGCGCGCGCGGCTAACTCGTGAAATTAACTATTGGGATGCGCGCGCGGCGAGGCTTCGAGAAGAGGAGCGTGCCGGCAAGGAACAGCGCATTAACGCACAGAACGCGGAAGCAACCGCTCAGCGCCTTGTCGAGCGCCTCTATCGCCGTCAGACGGAACTCGACAGCGAGCGACAAATTTCGGCCATGCCACCAGTTCTGAAGGGTGCGGCGCTTATCATGCCGGGGGGGCTATTAAGATCACTCCAGCCCGCGCCGCAGGGGCTCTCGCCAGATGGTTTCGCCGAAGACCCCATTCTGCGCGCCAAAAGCGAGCGGAGGGCCATGGACGCTGTCTTCGCGGCCGAGCGCGCGCTTGGACACCACCCTCATGATGTTTCGGCGGAGAAAAAGGGGTGGGATATCGAAAGCCGTCACGGCACGACCGGCCATTTGCGCTTCATCGAGGTCAAGGGCCGCCATGAGGCTGGTCGCGATATCATCCTCACCAAGAACGAAATCCTCGCCTCACTGAACGCAACGGACGCGTTTGTTCTCGCCATCGTGCAGATCAACGATGGATTTGTTCACCAGCCCGTCTATGTTCGCCGGTTTTTCAACAGGGAACTGGGCTTTGCTGAGACAGCGGTGGTGTTTAACGTGGCCGATCTGCTATCGATAGGCACTGGGCCGAATTGAGGCTCGATTCCCTAGGAGGAAAATCCGCGACGCGTAAGCCGAACCGGCTGTTCTCAGGGGGTAGAACAGGGTTTTGGCATGACTGTAGCGGCTCCCCGCAAGAAGCTCATCGAAGTCTCGATCCCGCTGGAAGCGATAAACAAGGCCTCGGCCCGGGAAAAGTCGATCCGCCACGGCCATCCGTCCACGCTGCATCTGTGGTGGGCACGTCGCCCGCTAGCAGCGTGCCGCGCAGTGTTATTCGCGCAACTTGTTGACGATCCCTCATCCTGGCCGGATAAATTTCCAACGGAAGCGGAGCAGGAAGTTGAGAGGCTCCGCTTGCACCGGGTCATCGAAAGAATGGTGCCGTGGGAGGCATCCAATGACGAGGCGATCCTGGACGAAGCGCGCTGGGAAATCGCGCGCTCGGTAGCCTGGGGATTAGGGGAGGAACCGCCAGCGAAGGACAACGGCAGCGCGATCCTCGCCTATCTCCAGGAAAAGGCCGCGCCCGTCTATGACCCTTTCTCGGGTGGCGGCTCAATTCCGTTGGAGGCGCAGCGCCTCGGGCTTCGCGCCTATGGGTCGGACTTGAACCCGGTTGCAGTGCTAATCGGCAAAGCGTTGCTGGAAATCCCGCCGAGATTTGCTGGTCGCCAGCCGGTCAATCCAAAGGCGCGGTCCGAACTTAAGCGCGGCGGGAGTTGGAACGGCAAGGGCGCGCAAGGACTTGCTGATGATGTCCGCTATTATGGCAAGTGGATGCGGGATGAGGCTGAAAAGCAAATTGGTCATCTGTATCCGAACACAAAACTAAGCGACGGTTCAGAGGCAAGAGTGATCGCTTGGCTCTGGGCACGCACGGTTCGCTCGCCTGATCCCGCGGCCAAGGGCGCAATGGTTCCGCTGTATTCTTCTTTGATGCTGTCTCGAATGGCGCGTAACAAGGCGTGGGCCAGCGTAACGGTTGATCCCACGAAACCAAATGGGTGGGCATTCCAAACACATACAGGGGCAATAGAGCGTAACGACGAAGAGGAACTTCGAAAAGGCAATGTCCAGCGAAGCAGCGGGGCGAAATGTACCCTCACTGGTACATCGATTCCGTTCTCGTACATTAGGGCCGAAGGCATAAATAAGCGCCTAGGCCAAACACTTATGGCGACAATCGCAGAAGGACCAAAAGGAAGGATCTATCTGTCCCCGGACACGGTTCAAGAGACGTCTGCACATCGAGCAAAATCACAATCGTTGGTGGATACTCCGCTGGCTGGTAAGAGCCGAGTCAATCTATCCCTATACGGGTTTGAGACTTTTGGTGACATTTTCTCAGAGAGGCAAAAGCTAGCGCTTGAAGTCTTTTCGTCCCTAGTTTCTAAAGCGCGCCAACAGATAATCCACGACGCTACGGTCGAAAGGGCTTTTGACTCCGATAAAGATCGCGAGGGATACGCTGACGCGGTCGCGACTTATTTGGCATTTAATGTTTCCAGCGTTGCCAACAGTTCGTCACAAATATGCACCTGGGACCCCGGAGGCCCTGGGTGGAATACGAAGGTGCGGAATACATTTTCACGGCAAGCTCTTCCTATGACCTGGGATTACGCTGAGATAAATCCTTTCTCAGGCAACACCGGAAGTTTTGATGTCAATCTCGAATATCTCGTTAAGGCAATTCAATCTCTGGAAGTCGCAGGTGGTCTTGCATCGGTTTCTTTGCAGGATGCGGCTGAAAACAATTATAAAATTAAAGCGCCTGTTTTTTCGACAGATCCACCATACTATGACAACATTGGCTACGCAGATCTATCGGATTTCTTTTATGTTTGGCTAAAAATTTCACTCCAACACATTTGGCCTGATTTGTTTCGCCGGCTTTCAACGCCCAAGGAAGCAGAGCTTGTCGCGACTCCGACAAGACATGGCAATAGGCAGTTGGCCGAAGAATTTTTTATGCAAGGGATGTCGCGCACCCTCGGTGCGATGCAAAAGGCGGCGGCGGATGGAATTCCGTTAACAATCTACTACGCATTTAAACAGTCAGAGGTCGCAGAAGAGGGGATTACTTCTGCGGGCTGGGCTTCTTTCTTGCAGGGAGTTGTGGATTCGGGTTTGCTGATTGATGGGACGTGGCCTATCCGAACTGAGAGTGCGGGCCGCTTGATCGGCAATAAGGCCAATGCTCTAGCTTCCTCGATTGTATTAGTTTGTCGTAAAATTAATCCGACGTTAGCGCTTGGGTCCGATAGGGCGGGCTTCATCGCCGCGCTAAGGCGCGAACTTCCGGCAGCAATAACAAAAATCCGCGCAGCCGGTGTTGGGCCGGTAGACATGCAGCAATCGGTTATTGGACCAGGCATGGGCGTCTTCACCCGGTATTTGGAAGTGCTCGAGGATGATGATTCAAAGATGACCGTCAAAACGGCGCTTTCGATTATCAACCGCACTTGGGAAGAAATCGACAACGAGATTGTTGCAAGCTTCGACCCCGAGACGCAGGTGGCACTCGCCTGGTTTTCCTCTTACGGCTTCGAACCAAAGCCTTCTGGCGAGCTGATCACTCTTGCAAACGCCAAGGACACAACGATTAGCGATCTATTCGCCTCCGAAGTGTTTGCCGATCTCAAAGGGCGAACGGCGTTGACTAAGCGTGGAGAACTCGATCCACGGTGGTCGCCTATCCGCGACCGGCGGCTAACAGTCTGGGAATGCGTCCAACATCTTGCTCGAACACTCAGTGCCGCAGAAGGTGGCGCGCAGGCAGCAGCTCGCCTGATCGTAGAAATGGGACCAAAGGCGACGGACGCGCGAGCTCTGCTCGATCGTCTGTTCCAGGTCGCTACAGACAAGGGTTGGGCCCAAGAAGCGTTGGTCTACAACCAGCTTGCCGAGGAATGGCCCCATCTTTTGGAACGTTCGACCAACATATTCAATGAAGTGCGGCCGGCCGAGACCGGCGATCTGTTCGCGTAACGAATCCGGGAGGATCGATGAGCAACGAGAAGGAGACGCTGCGACGCGTTCAAGATGGTCTCTACCATCTGCAACGGGCATTGGGCTCATTCATCGCCGAGCGGATGGAGAAGAAATATGGCAAGGGGTGGCTTCAATTTGCGAGCCGCGCCTCTGGCTCCGGACCGCGCGACCCGCTAGACATTTACGGCATGCTGAAAACCATGCTCGACCAGTGGCGGGATGTCTTTGATGATGCCTTTGCCCGCAATGAGAAGTTCAAGGTTCGCAATTTCGCCTCCACCGCTTTCGATGGACGGAACGCCACATCTCACCTCGCCCTACCGCTGAGCGATGCCGAGGCATTGCGATACCTCGACGCCATGGTCTGCCTCGCGCGCGCCGTCAAAGGACCAAAGGCCGAGATCGACGAGATCACCAGCCTTTACACCGCGCAGGGACAATCCGGCTTTCCGTCAGTGGTCGCCCCCGCTGATCCGAAACTAACCATGACAGTTGTGCCTGCACAGCCAGCAGCACGTCCCACGCTCTTGCTTGCCGGGCGAGACAAACCTTCTGCTGAAGCCAAGCCTGGCACATTGTCGCTCGGTCTCGATCCTGACGAGACGCCAGCCGGCGCGCTGCGTCCTTGGATCGAGGTGGCCTTCCCGCATCCAGATGTGATTGCGAACCGCTACAAGCAGTCGGAGTTTGCGGCGGACCTCGCTGCGGTCGACATGGGCAACGCCAGCGACGACTACGCGACGCCGGAAAACTTCTTCCGCATCACCTTCCTGACCGAAGGTTTGCGGCGTGTCTTGCGCACTGCGCTTGAGCGACTGACAGGCGCGGGTGGCGACCCGGTGCTTGGCCTCCAGACATCTTTCGGCGGCGGCAAGACGCATACCATGCTGGCGCTGTACCATCTTGCCCACGCACGGGACCTTGGTCTTCTCAAAGGTGTGTCCGACCTCGCCGACACGCTTGGGGTTAAGAACTGGCCATCAGTGAAGACCGTCGTGTTCGTAGGTACCGCAAAGGGGGTCGATTCCTCCCTGGTGCTGAAGGATGGGCCGAAGGTACGGACATTGTGGGGCTACATCGCCTGGCGGCTGGCCGGAGACACCGGGCTTGAGCTGATCCGCGAGGCCGAAAGCGGCGGCACGAACCCAGGCTCGGAACTCATGGTCGAGGTCTTTCGGTTCGCCGGCCCGAGCGTGATCCTCCTGGACGAAGTCGTTGCGTTCGCCCGCCAACTTCCAGATGATCGCTTTGAAGCATTCCTCTCGTTCATTCAGTCACTGACTGAAGCAGCCAAGATGGTACCCAATGTCTTGCTCGTCGGCTCGCTGCCAGAAAGCGATCAGGAGGCAGGCGGAGACAAGGGCGTGGCCGCCTTGCGTCGTTTGGAACGAGTGTTCGGCCGTACAGGCTCCCCCTGGCTCGCAGCGCATGGCAATGAGACGTACGAGATCGTGCGTCGTCGTCTCTTTCAGGAGCTGGACGGTGAGGGAGAGAAGGCGCGCGACGAGACTGTGAAGGCCTTCCATCAGCTCTACCGGAACAACCCGGGCGAGTTCCCATCGTATGCGAAGGAGCCGCGATACCAGGAACTCCTGAAGCTATCCTATCCGATCCATCCGGAGCTGTTTGAACGGCTATCGAAAGACTGGTCGACGCTTGACAACTTTCAGCGCACGCGCGGCGTTCTGCGCTTCATGGCCAATGTCGTCAGCGTGTTGTGGCAGCAGCGCACCCGTGACGCGCTCATTCTGCCCGCTCGTGTTCCGCTGGCTGACGAGCGTGTGAAAGCCTCTGCGATCTATCCGCTCGACCCGGCCTATTCCGCAGTGATCGACAGCGAAGTTGATGGCGACGGCTCTTTACCGGCGCGCATGGAGTCGGTGACGACCCGCCGCATTTCCCAGGCACGGGCCGCGACGCGCGCCGCACGCGCGGTGTTTCTCTGCTCGGCACCGACGGTTGGCCAGCCGCATCACGGTGTCACCGGTCAGGCCATTCGCCTTGCGTCCGCCGAACCCGGTGATCAGCTGGCCATTTTCGGAGAAGCTCTGCGTGAATTGCACGAAAAGGCGACGTACCTCTACGAGGACGCCGGCCGCTACTGGTTCTCGACGCAGCCGACCCTAAACCGGTTGGCAGATGAGCGCGCCAAGGCCTATCCGGCGCACGAGGTTGACGCCGAAATCATCCGCATTCTCTCGACAGAGAACACCCAGCGAAACACCGGCTTCTCGAAGGTCCATGCGGCACCTGACTCCCCTAGTAGCGTTGATGAGGCGGCGTCGCTCGCGCTCGTCATTCTTCTGCCGGCCAGTATACACACCAAGGGCGCTCCAAGCTCGCCCGCCCTAGAAGCGGCTGCCGACGCGCTGACCCGTTGTCGTTCGGCCCAGCGGCGCTATCGAAATACTCTCATTTTCGCGGCCGCCGACGAGGCCTCTCTGGCAACAGCACGCGAGGTCGTCAGAAAGTCCCTAGCTTGGTCATCGATAGAGAAGGAGGCTGACAAAGGCGACCTTCGCAAGCAATTGACGCAGGGCCAAATCGAAGACGTTTCCGAGCGGGCGCGGTCCAATCGCGATTCTGCGGACAAGGCCGTCCGCTCTGCATGGATTCACATCCTATATGCCGAAAAGGAAGAAGCCGCGCTCGATGGGCGTCCATTTGAAATTGCCCAGACCACGTTGCTGGCGAGAGATCGTCCGTCCATCGCGGCGTCGGTCTATGAAAAGCTCTCTTCGCGGGGCGACAGTATTGTGAAGGATACGCTCGGTCCACGTATGCTTTCAGCCAAGCTACAGAACTTGTGGCCCGCCGAGCAGCCCCATGTATCAATCGCCGATCTCAAGGAGTGGTTCGCGTCATACGTCTATCTGCCGAAGCTACGCGACGCAGCCGTACTGGAGAGCGCAATCGCGGAGGGCGTGTCCACCACGGACCCGATGTTCGGCTACGCGGATTCCTACAACAGCGAGACAGCCACCTACGAAGGAATTGTCTTTGGAAGGTTTGCGCCGACGTCCTTTTCTGACAGGGCGGTCATCATTCGAAAGGATGTGGTGTCAGCAGCGTCGCAGCCAAAAGCAACCGCGGCAAATGCCGCAACCACAACAGGAGCTTCTAGTGGCGGAGGAGCCGCCGGTCCCGCAGGCGGCTCGACTGTCGAACCCGTGAAAACCCAAGCGCACCGCTTCTTCGGCGTTGTGGAGATAGACCCCTCAAGGCCAATTCGCTCATTCGAGTCGATCGTCAACGCAGTCGTCGCCGAACTCCAACGACAGCCGGGCACCCGGGTGAAATTGACGCTCGACATCGAAGCCTTGTCGGACGCGGGCTTTCCCGACGGAGACATTGACGTGATCCGGGACAATGCGAAGCAGCTGAAATTCAAGGCAGAATCAACTGGCTTTGGGGACTGAGTTGGCCCGTGCTGGCACCATATTTCCTTGTCCAAGATGATTAATCGGCCGCACGCTCCTTGAGCCACGAGGCCCTTTCTCACGGTTCGCTAAGGTGTCGCCAGTCGACTGACCGCGCCAATTCAGCGTCGCGCTTCCACATCGCTTCAAATTTGCGCTCCTGCGCGTGCTCAGCCGCAATTCGGGCGTCAATCTCCTCTTGCAGCTCATCGAGCGGCCAGTCAGAGCCGCCGCAGTCGCCGGCCCCTGTCAGGTAAAGCCGCCGGATGGCCGCTTCCGCGCCCTTGGGCTTACTGCGCCAAAATTCGCTCTCGCGAAGGCGGAGCTCCATCTCGCGCAGCAATTCCATTGTGTCGTTGTCGCGCATTCGCAGGTTGGGTGTACTCATCTGTGAGGTTTTGACCCTCCTTCGCCCCGGAACGATGGGTGAACGCGTTGCTACCATTTTGCTACCCAATTCGGTAGCACGAAAGAAAACAAGACATGACACGGCGAGAAAAAAGCAGCGTAAGCAACTGAAACGTAATGACATGGCGGGATGACTAGGGGCGGGTGAGGACGGCTATAACCGAATTTCAAGACCGGTGCCCCTGGTGCCAACTTTGTGGTGATCAGTGCTGCTCGCGATGCGGGGAAGCTTGCCCTCTATTGAGTCCAGCTTACCTCTCGATAACACCCCGACCTGAGAGAACAGGCGTTATCGGGATGCCGCCTCGGCGGGCAACGCGCTTTTTTCCCCGATAGCTTTGCGGGTGGCGCAATGGCCAATGGAGTCGGAACATTCCTGTCACTCGCTGTGTTGCTTAGCTTGCGTTAGAACGGTAGAATTACCTGGACAAAGCTGCTAGCGAATTACGCTAAAGGGACTTCTGCCGTTTGTTTCGGGGGGAACGATGTCTGGACCATTGAATTCGAGGTTCTTTTTCGACTTTGTTCGCCTCCATCTATTCGACGGGAGAATGTCTTCCGGTCAAGCTGGTGGATTGAATATCATACTGGCAAAGTGGAGCGCGGGTTATGCCGCGCAGGATGATCGATGGCTGGCCTATGCGCTGGGAACAGTTCATCATGAAACTGGCAGAACGATGCAACCCATCACAGAATTTGGGGGGCCAAAGTACTTCTTCAACATGTACGACCCCTATGGACAACGTCCCGACGTTGCGAGGCGGCTTGGCAACACCGAAAGGGGCGATGGGGTTCGTTTTTGCGGACGCGGTTTTGTCCAGCTCACCGGCAGAGCCAATTACATCACCTGGGGACGTCTTTTTGACACCGATCTGACCGCAAAGCCGGATCTGGTTCTCCAGCCGGAATTGGCCACGGCGATCCTCTTTAGAGGGATGATCAACGGGACATTTACGGGTAGCAAGCTGGCCGACTATTTTGAAGGCGCCAAAGCCGACTGGGTAAAAGCTAGAAGGATAATCAACGGCAAGGACAGGGCGGAACTCGTGGCGAGTTATGCCATGAAGTACTATGCGGCCATCAGCTATACAGTGTGATCGTCCGCTGCCGTCGCGTTGGTTCGCTTAAAGATCAAAAAATGCGTCAGAGCTGCGGCTACGGCCAATGGGGCCGGGCGAGGCCTTTGGTTCGATCGGGCGGTTAGCGATCCCGAGCCTCGGATCAGGCAACTTCTCGTTGCATGTCCTGTGGTTGTTGCTCCCTGCAAAAACTGTCGGCTCAGACGCGTCAGTTCTGTCCTCCATTGCGCGCCTGCCAGGCTGCGAGAAGCGACGGTTCGCTCGTCCACTCCCGACAGGTCGGCATCCAGTCCTGCACTGGTCCGATGTGCTGCTGCCATTCCTGCGCCGACAGATTTCGGCCGACGCGCTCTGTGCAAAGCCTGTCGAACACTCGCTCCGGGGTTAACAACAGACGTACGCCGCCATCCTCACTTGCGGTGGCTAGAAGGTCGTCCCTCGGGCTGAAGGCCACGGCATTGACCCGGCCACCATGTTCCACACGAGCCTCCTCATTGAGGTCGACAATTCGGATCAGCCGCGCACTACCGTCCGAGCTGGCGGTGGCCAAGAGGTCACCCTTGGAATTGAAGGCAAAGGCTTTGACCGGGCCGCCATGCTCGATGCGGGCCGCTTCACTGCCGTCGGCAGTGCGGATCAACCGGGCGCTGCCATCGTCGCTACCGATAGCAAGAAGGCTGTTGTCCGGGCTGAAGGCGAGGGCCCATACCGCGCCGCCGACCCGTATCACACCGCTGCTCAGGACATGAACGAGGGGGTGGATGGTAGCCACCACTTTGCCGTCGGCGCTGTGGATCAGCTGGGCGCTGCCATCGTCGCCGCCGGTGGCGAATAGGTCGCCGTTCGGGCTGAAGGCGACAACCAAGACCGCCTCGCCGTGTTCGATACGAGCCGCCTCACCGCCGTCGGCAGTGCTGATCAGCCGCGCGCCGCCGTACCAACTGGCGGTGGCCAGCAGATCGCCCTTCGGGCTGAACGCAACGTCTCGTACTGCCTGATCGTGATCGATGCGGACCACCTCTTTGCCGTCAGTGGTGTTGATCAACCGCGCGCTACCATCGTTGCTGCCGGTGGCCAAGAGTTCGCCATTGGGGCTGAAGGCGACACTCCACACCGGGCCATCATGCTTGATGCGGACTACCTCTTTGCCGTCGACGGTGCGAATCAGCCGGGCGCTCCCGTCGACGCTACCGGTGGCGAAAAGGTCGCCCTTCGGGCTCAAGGCGACGCTCCTTACCGGGCCACTGTGATCGATGCGCGCCACCTGTTTGCCGTCGGCGGTGTTGATCAGCCGCGCACTGCCATCGTTGCTGCCGATGGCCAAGAGATCGCCATTGGCGCTGAAGGCGACGCTCCACGCCGGCCCGCCGTGCTCAATGCCCGTCACCTGGCTGTCGTCGGCTGTACGGACCAGCCGCGCGCTGTAGTCGCTGCCTGTGACGAGGAGGTCGCCTTTGGGACTGAAGGCGACGGCGCGGACCGGGCCGTCGTGATCGATGCGGGCTACCTCTTTCCCTCCTATGGTTTGAATCAGCCTCGCGCTACCGTCGTCGCTACCGATGACGAGAATGTCCCCTTTCGGGCTGAAGGCGACGCCCCACAACGGACCGCCGTGATCGATGCGGATCACCTCCTTGGCGTCGGCGGTGCGAATCAGCCGCGCGCTGCCGCCCCAGCTGGCAGTCGCGAGGAGGTCGCCGTTCGGGCTGAAGGCGATGGCATTGACCGGGCTATCATGCTCAATACGCGCCACCTCTTTGCCGTCGGCGGGGCGGATCAGCCGTGCGCTGCCGTCTTCGCTGGCCGTTGCGAACATGTCGCCCTTCGGGCCAAACGCGACGGCATTGACCGGGCCATCATGCTCAATGCGGGCCATCTCTTTGGCGTCGGCGGTGCGGGTCAGCCGGGCTGTGCCGTTTTGGCTGCCGCTGACAAGCAGGTCACCTTTCGGGCTGAAGGCAACGGCATTGACCGAGCTATCATGCTCAATACGCGCCACCTCTTTGCCGTCGGCGGTGCGGATGAGCCTCGCGCTGCCGTCGTCGCTGGCGGTGGCGAGCAGGTCGCCCTTCGGGCTGAAGACAACCGCCTTGACCCTTTTGCCATGCTCGATGCGGGCCGCCTCACTGCCGTCGGCGGTGCGGATCAACCGCGCGGTTCCGTCCTCGCTGCCAGTGGCGAGCAGTTCACCGTTAGGGCTGAAGGCGACGGCGTGGACCTCGCTGCCGTGCTCGATACGGACTGCCTCGCTGCCGTCAGCGATGCTTATCAGCCGCGCGCTGCCATCGTCACTGGCGGTGGCGAGCAGGTTGCCCTTCGGGCTGAAGGCGACGGCATTGACTTGGCCGCCGTGCTTGATGCTGTACTCCGGCAGTTCGCGCAGTGCTGTGGCGGCTGCTTGAAACGCGGCGTCGGTTGGAAAGCGTCGCCAGCCCTCGATCGCAAGCGCAGCGGCTCTTTCAGCGCTTGCTGAATCTTGCCCGCCCCCCTGCAAACCCGAGGCTTCGGCACCTAGCTGGCGGCCCTTGGCCTCCTGCGCTGTCACTTCCGCCGCGTCACGGGCAGTGTCAGCCCGATTCCGCTGGGTCACATTGTCCTTGAAGAAGTACCCACCGGCGATCAACGCGATCAGCAGCAGGGCAACGACGCCGCGCAGCCAGTTGTTCATGCGCTTCTGTCGCTTGCGAGCGATTTCGCCGTCCTGCAGCGCACGCCCGCGAGTGTCGGCGCTCTCTTGCGCGGCCTTTGCAAGCTCGTTCGCCAGTCGCTCGCGTTCGTGTGCTTGCTCGAGCTCTTCCTCGGCCTCTTGCCGGGCGTGGTCCTGGCTTGCCTTGATAAAGGCGCGCTCGGCGTCGTTGAGATCGTCGCCGCGGCTCTCCAGCCAGGTCGAGGCTTCGCTCAGCAGGCGACCGCG
>NZ_VFTW01000031.1:0-57683 GCF_006440815.1 Mesorhizobium sp. B2-8-3 | reverse complement strand
TCGTTCCATCAAAAGCTTGAATCACGACCAAGCCAAGATGGGAATCCTGAATATCAACAAACCTTAATGCATGTCGCGCAAAAGTTTCAGCGGTTTTGCGATAACGACATGCATGAAAACAAAAGTTTTAAAGCGCGTCGCCTGAATCCGCTTCAGCGCGACGCGCTTTAATTGCTATCCGGCCGGCAGATCGCCGGCCGAGCGCAGGATTACCCCTACTCGGCCCAGAGCTCGCGGCGCAACTCGTCCCAGCTTTGCTTGTCCGGCGCCACCAGCAGGCCGCCGTCGACATGCGACGGCAGATAGGCGCTGCCGTCGACGCGCGCGACATGGCCGCCGGCTTCCTGATGGATCAGCGCGCCGGCGAGATGATCCCAGGGCATCAGCTTGTTGTAGAGCACGAAATGGGCGTGACCGCTGGCAAGCAGCCGATATTCATGCGCCGCGCAGCGATAGGCGAATTGCGACAGCGTCTTGGTCTGGTTGCGGGCAAGCCGCGAGCGTTCAGGCTCTTCGAGAAACTGCCAGGAAACGGCGCCCGTCATCTGCGACATGGGCACCGGTGCCGCGACGCGGACCTTCTCCAGCGCGCCATGCGCGTGGCGGATATGGCTGCCCGCCCCCTTGGCGCCGATCAGCCAGTCCTTGCCGACCGGATCGTGGATGATGCCGGCGACAGTCTCGCCGTTGACGACGACGCCGGCCATGACGCCGAACAGCGGCACGCCGGAAGCGAAGTTGAAGGTGCCGTCGACCGGATCGATGACGAAGGCCAGCGCGGCATCGCCAAGGCCAGATAGCAGCGCCGGGTTGTCGGAGCAGGCCTCTTCACCGACCACCATGGCCTGGGGATAGCGTTCGAGCAGCCGGGCGGTGATCAGCCTCTCGGCATTGACGTCCGCCTCGGTCACGAGGTCGGCGGCGGACGTCTTCTGGCGCACGTCGCCCTCGCCCAGCCGGCGGAAGCGCGGCATGATTTCAGTCCTGGCGGCGTCGGCAAGAAGCTCGGCCAGCCAGTCGATCGAACGGTCGTCAAATTTCATCGGAAATGTCTCGTCCTGGATTCGCATCGAGCCCCGCGAAGTCGAACAGCTTCCTGTCCAGGAGATGCGAGAGCCTTACATTGGTCATGGCGCGGATCATCGTGTCCTTGCGGCCCGGCATGCGCTTCTCGATGTCGTCGAGCATCGCCTTCATGGCGTTGCGCTGCAGCCCTTCCTGGCTGCCGCAGAGGTCGCACGGGATGATCGGGAATTTCATCGCGTTGGCGAATTTTTCGAGGTCGGCCTCAGCACCATAGGCGAGCGGCCGCAGCACCAAGACGTCACCTTCGTCATTGAGGAGCTTGGGCGGCATGGCGGCGAGACGCCCGCCGTGGAACAGGTTCATGAAGAAGGTTTCGAGTATGTCCTCGCGGTGATGGCCGAGCACCAGCGCCGAGCATCCCTCCTCGCGCGCGATGCGGTAGAGATGGCCGCGCCGTAGCCGCGAGCAGAGCGAGCAATAGGTGCTGCCCTCGGGCAACTTGTCGGTCACCACCGAGTAGGTGTTCTGGTATTCGATGCGGTGGGCGATGCCGTTGGCGTTGAGATAGTCAGGCAGGATGTGCTTCGGGAAATTCGGCTGGCCCTGGTCGAGATTGCAGGCGAGCAGTTCGACCGGCAGCAGGCCGCGCCATTTGAGATCGAGCAGCAGCGCGAGCAGGCCATAGGAATCCTTGCCGCCGGAGAGCGCCACCAGCCAACGCTCGCCGGGTTTCACCATGGCGAAATCCTCGATCGCCTGACGGGTGAGCCTCAACAGCCGCTTGCGCAGCTTGTTGAATTCGACCGAGGACGGCACGTCGGCAAACAGCGGATGGAAGCCGCCGTCGGTCTCGTCGCCGATCGGCTCGAGCGTTTTGACATCTGGCAGCATATTCATGGCGCCGGCCCTGCGTTCTGTTGGCGCCCGGCTTAGCGGACATAGCGGACAAAGAAAAGGCCGCCTCGAGAGGCGGCCTTGGATGCTGCGGCTGATTGATGTCGATCAGCGCGAGTAGAATTCGACGACCAGGTTCGGTTCCATCTGCACGGCGAACGGAACGTCCGACAGGCCGGGAACGCGAGCAAAGGTCGCGGTCATCTTGTTGTGGTCGGCTTCGATGTAGTCCGGCACGTCGCGCTCGGCGAGACCAACCGATTCCAGCACGATCACGAGCTGCTTCGACTTCTCGCGCACCTCGATGACGTCGCCCGGCTTGCAGCGATACGAACCGATGTTGGTGCGCTTGCCGTTGACGTTGACATGGCCGTGGTTGACGAACTGACGGGCGGCGAAAATGGTCGGCACGAACTTGGCGCGGTAGACGACCGCGTCAAGACGCGACTCGAGCAGGCCGATCAGGTTCTCGGAGGTGTCGCCCTTGCGGCGGTTGGCCTCTTCATAGACCTTGCGGAACTGCTTTTCCGAAACGTCGCCATAGTGACCCTTCAGCTTCTGCTTGGCGCGCAGCTGCAGGCCGAAGTCGGAAAGCTTGCCCTTGCGGCGCTGGCCGTGCTGGCCGGGGCCGTATTCACGCTTGTTGACCGGGGACTTCGGGCGGCCCCAGATGTTTTCGCCGAGACGGCGGTCGATCTTGTATTTCGCGGATTCGCGCTTGCTCATCGCATTCCCTTTCAAAACAATATACCCGGAACCCCATGGCTCCGGGCGAAGGAAACGCGCCCTCCTCTGGCCTCCGTTTTCGAGACCTGACAGGGTTTTCCACGCAAAGCGACGGAGAACCCACGGGACACGTCAAAAGAAACCACCGGGCGTCGCCACCCGGTGTTGGTGGGGCTGTTAAACACAGATTTAACCGCTGTCAAGCTTACGGCTGGCCGCGCGGGTCGCAACCCGATAACATTTCCCGCGTTGCGTGCGGTGCCGGTTGTGGCGAAGGCCGCCGGCAGCAGAGGGGCGTAGCGTTCAAGGAGCCGCGCTGCTCTGCCATCTTAATGAAGGGACTGGAGCAGAGGAGCCCGAATTCCCATGAAAAAGTTCTTCCTTACCCTGACCGGGGCCGCTGTGCTGGCGGGGTCCATGGCTGTCATGACGCCGGAACCCGCCATGGCCAGGCATTGGAGTGGCCACAGGCAGGTATGCCGCGTCGTGGTGACGAAAAGAGTGGTCTGGCGCCACGGCCATCGCCACGTTGTCCGTTACAAGACGAAGCGCTGCTGGTGGCGATAGCGGGCAGCTGAGTCAACCTGAACAAGCCCGCGAGCGATACCGCGGGCTTCTTCATGTGATGCTGCGATCTATGACTTTTTGCCGGGCAGATCCTTGCGTTTGGTCTCGGCGAACTCTTCGAGTTGCTTCTCGCTCATCGATTCATACATTTCGCGCGAAGCGCCCCTGAGCTCGCTTTTCTTGATCTCGCCGCGCTTGGCGGAAAGTGCTGCCCCGGCGGCCTTTTGCTGTGCTTGTGATGTGGCGGGCATGGCGATTTCTCCGGTTTCTCCTTTGCTGTGAGAAGAAACGCCGCGCTGAAGCGGCAGTTCCAGCGGCAGTGGCTCGGCCGTCGGTCTGCTTGGGGCCGGCCGTCGGGCGGGCGGCCTTGGCGGTCTCGCTGGCAAGCCTTCCCGTGTCGGGAACGCCAGTGTAGGACGGTTGCATGAAATCGCTGACCGATCCCTCACAAGCGCTCTCCACCGGCCTCGCCAAAATCCGCACCGAGTTCCACGTGCCGGACGGATTTCCGCCTGCTGTGGTTGCCGCGGCGGAGGCGGCGGCAAAGCGTGTGCCCGGGCAGCATGCCGACCGGACGGCAATGCCCTTCGTAACACTCGATCCGGCAAGTTCCACCGATCTCGACCAGGCGTTCTCGATCGAGGCCAGCGGTGGCGATCTTCTCTTGCATTATGCCATTGCCGACGTCGCCTGGTTCGTCGAGGACGGCGATGCGATTGATATCGAAGCCTGGAACCGGGGCGAAACGCTCTATTTGCCGGACGGCAAGGCCGGGCTGTACCCGCCGGTGCTCGCCGAGGCTGCGGCGAGCCTGCTGCCCGATGGACCGCGCCCTTCGGTCATCTTCACGGTCCGGGTCGCTGGCGACGGCGCGGTGAAATTGGACGGCGCGGAACGGGCCATTATCCAAAGCCGCGCGAAGCTCGCCTATGACAGCGTGCAGCCCTCGGACGTTCCAGCCGGCTTCGCGGAACTGGCGCGGCGCATGGCGGCAAACGAAGAGCGGCGCGGCGCCTCGCGCGTCGATCCGCCCGAGCAGGAGGTGGAGAAGGTCGCCGACGGCACGTTCCGGCTGTCGTTCAGGCCGCTGCTGCAATCCGAGCAGGACAATGCAGCACTTTCGTTGGCCGCCAATATGGCGATTGCCGACGCCATGCTGGCGCGCAAGACCGGGTTGTTCCGGGTGATGTCGGGGCCGGACGCCTCCAAGGTGCAAAGACTGCGCAACGCGGCACAGGCGCTTGGGCTTTCCTGGCCCGCCTCCACCAGCCTGCGCGACTATCAGCGCACGCTCGATCCGGCCGATCCGAAACAGGCCGCGCTGATGCTGGAAATCCGCCGCGCAGGCAACGGTGCGTCCTACCAACCCTATCACGAGGGTGTCGTCCCCTGGCATGAGGCGATGGCTGCGACCTATGCGCATGCCACCGCGCCGCTCAGGCGGCTGGCCGACCGCTATGTCGTGCGCTGCACGCTGGCGATCGCCAACGGCCAGCCCGTGCCGCAGGCCGTCACCGACGCGTTCGCCAGATTGCCGAAGGTGATGGGGCGTGCGGATGCCCGCGCTTCGCAGATCAACCATGCCGCCATCGACCTTGCCGAGGCGGTCATGCTCAAGGGACGCGAGGGCGAGACGTTCAAGGCCGTCGTCACCGACTTCGTCGATCATGGCGTGCGCGCGCAGCTTGCCGACATGCCCGTCGTCGCCAACGTGAAGGCCTCCGGGCTCAGGCAGGGCGACAATCTCAACCTGAAGCTGGTCTCGGCCGATCCGGATCAGCGCAGCATCGTCTTCGAGCCTGTTTAGCGGCTGGGTGAAGGCGCGTTGAGATTCAGGTCAGGCCGAGTCGAAAATGGCGGGTTCCGAGAACCGGAGCGGAGCGTACTTAAGGTACGTGAGCACCGGAAGCGCAGGAACCTGGCATTTGCGGGCCGGCCTCACCTGAATATCGACACGCCTTAGCGCGCGGTCAGTCCAAAGCCCTGGATGAGTCGCCTGGTGGCAAAATCCACCTTGCCGGAAGTGAAGACGGCGAGATCGGGCTCGCTCTCGCCCGATGTCTCTCCGACCGGTTCGATGAGCGACATGGCGCGCCGCGCGATCGCCTCGGCCGGATCGATCCAGTCGACCGGCCAGGGCGCGGTCTTGCGCATGCGGTTGACGAGAAACGGATAATGCGTGCAGGCGAGCACGACGATGTCGGTGCGGTTGCCGTCGCGCTCGATGAAGCAGGGCGCGATTTCGGCGCGCACGGCCTCCTCGTCGACGAAACCTTGGCGCATGTAAATCTCGGCGAGCCCGGCCAGCCGGTCGCTGCCGACCAGGCGCACATGGCATTTCTGCGCCCATTTGCTGATCAGGTCGCGCGTGTATTGGCGCTTCACCGTGCCCGGCGTCGCCAGCACCGATACCAGGCCCGAGCGGGTGCGTTCGGCGGCCGGCTTGATGGCCGGAACGGTGCCCACGAAAGGATGGCCGGGGAATTTGTCGCGCAGCGCATCGATCACCAGTGTCGAGGCGGTGTTGCAGGCAATGACCGAAATCGCCGGCTGAAGCCGATCGAGCACCTTGCGGAACAGCGTAAGTATGTGATCCTTGAGCGCCGGTTCCTCCCAGGCGCCATAAGGAAAAGCCGCGTCGTCGGCGACATAGACGAATCGGCGATCGGGCATCAGCACGCGCGCCTCGCGCAGCACGGTCAGCCCGCCAACGCCGGAATCGAACATCAGGATCGGGCGTTGGCTTGATCGATCGCTCATTGTCATCCGGCCCTGAGAAGCATCAGGCCCGTGATTGGACCGACGGCGCTTCTATCGCGAATGATCGTGGTCTTGAAGAGGCGAATGCGAGCAGCTTTTGCGCAGGCGCCAGGGCATGGTGCCGAAAAGTGTGAAGCGGTTTTCGGACGACGTCATGCTCTATCTCTAAGACTTACTCAAATCCCGCGCTTGCCGAAGCCGGCGGGGCGCGGCCTGCCGAAAGGCTGCGGTGCCGGCGGGACGCGCGCGGCGGCACGTGGGGCGGCCGGCACGCTGGCTGTTACGGTGCGTCCGGCACGCGCCGGTGCCGGCAGCGGACCGTCGAAGTCGAAAACATCGGTCAATTCATCGATATTGCTGCCCGCGACCGGCTTCGCCCACAGGATCGTGCACCAGAGGCCGAACACCGAAAGTCCAAGCAGGTTCAGCCCGCCTGGAATGCTCGCGGGATCGCCGAATTTGACGGCCAGCAGGACGCCTGCCTGCAGAAGGGCGTAGACGGCGGAAAGGGCGATGTAGGCCCACAGGATCCAGCGACGCCCGTTGGCATCGCGGGTGCGGCGCGAGGCGATGTTGCCGCGCAACGCGACAAAGACGAGGGAGGCGATGAGGACGGCACCCGCCATGCCCTGCCGCGCCGGACCAGGCCCTGAATTGAGCAGCCCTTCGAAGCCGATCGTGCTGACAATGCAGATAAGGATTACCACGGTTTCGGCGACGGCGAGACCGAGAGAGTAAAGGAAAAAGCGCAGTCGACCAATATTGGACGTAAACATGTGCCACCCCCACTATTGCGGTCAGGATGGCGTATAACCGAATAAAATTCGGTTACTTCAAATGCTCACAGCTTACCGATTTTAACCTTCTTCGTCTTTGGCGCGACTGCGTGCACCGGCCGGCAATCGTCTCGGATCGTCCCCAGGCGAGCCGTCGCCGCGCGGCATGGCCGGCGAGAACCGGTCGAGCGACGAGATGATGCCGCGCAGCACCTTCAGTTCCGGCTCGGCAAAGCCCGCGCGCGTCAACACGGCGCGCAGATTGTCGACCATCTTCGGCTTCTTTTCTTCTGGGCGGAAGTAGCCTCGCGCTTCCAGCGCGTTTTCCAGATAGGCGAACAGGCTGTGCAATTGCTCCTTGGTCGCCGGCACAAGCTCCGGTCCGGAGAAGTTGGTCTGGGTCTCGTCGGCGAGGCCGGATTTCATCCATTCATAGGACATCAGCAGCACCGCCTGGGCGATGTTGAGCGAGGAAAAGCCGGGATCGACCGGGAAGGTGACGATCTCGTCGGCGAGCCCAACCTCGTCATTATAGAGGCCGAAGCGCTCGCGGCCGAACAGGATGCCGGTATGCTCGCCCACCTCGACACGTGCTCTCAGCGCCCTGCCCGCTTCCACGGGACCGCGCACCGGCTTGAAGCCGTCGCGCTCGCGCGCCGTCGTGGCGAAGACGAAGTTCAGGTCGGCGACCGCCGAGGCCAGATCGTCGAAAACCCTGGTGGCGTCGATGACGTGGTCGGCCCGGCTGGCGGCCGCGCGCGCCTTCTCGCTCGGCCAGCCGTCACGCGGGTTGACCAGCCTGAGCTCGGACAAGCCGAAATTCGCCATTGCGCGGGCGACCATGCCGATATTCTCGCCGAGCTGCGGCTCGACCAGGATGATGGCCGGTCCGGCGGAAGCGGTCTTGGCTGTATTTTCGATGGCTGGCATAGCTGTGGGTAACCGGGGTTTGCGGCGTTTCGGCGTCCCCTGCCACATCCGGACCGGAAAATGAAGCATTCACAACAGCGGCACCCGCCCGCTCCGGCGCGGATCGCGGTTTGCGCGCTGAAAAAGCCTTTGATATACGCTCCGCATCCCCGGCTGAAACCATGCGGGCAAGGCCGTTCAGATCCCCCAGCAACGAGGCATTCTTTCCATGGCGAAGATCAAGGTGGCGAACCCGGTCGTCGAACTCGACGGCGACGAGATGACCCGCATCATCTGGCAGTTCATCAAGGACAAGCTGATCCACCCCTATCTCGACCTGAAGCTTGAATATTACGACCTCGGCATCGAAAACCGCGACGCCACCAACGACCAGGTGACGATCGACTCGGCCAACGCCATCAAGAAATACGGCGTCGGCGTGAAATGCGCGACGATCACTCCCGACGAGGCACGCGTCGAGGAATTCAAGCTGAAGAAGATGTGGAAGTCGCCCAACGGCACCATCCGCAACATCCTCGGCGGCACCATCTTCCGCGAGCCGATCATCATGAAGAACGTGCCGCGCCTGGTGCCGGGCTGGACCAAGCCGATCATCGTCGGCCGTCATGCCTTCGGCGACCAGTACCGCGCCACCGACTTCCGCTTCCCCGGCAAGGGCAAGCTGACGATCAAGTTCGTCGGCGAAGACGGCCAGGTGATCGAGCATGACGTCTATGACGCGCCGGGCGCCGGCGTGGCCATGGCCATGTACAATCTCGACGAGTCGATCCGCGAGTTCGCCCGCGCCTCGCTGAACTATGGCCTGCTGCGCAACTTCCCGGTGTATCTCTCGACCAAGAACACCATCCTCAAGGCCTATGACGGCCGCTTCAAGGACATCTTCCAGGAAGTCTACGAGAAGGAGTTCGAGGCCGAATTCAAGGCGCGGAAACTCTGGTACGAGCACCGCCTGATCGACGACATGGTCGCCTCCAGCCTGAAATGGTCGGGCGGCTATGTCTGGGCCTGCAAGAACTATGACGGCGACGTGCAATCCGACACCGTGGCGCAAGGCTTCGGCTCGCTCGGCCTGATGACCTCCGTGCTGATGACGCCGGACGGCAAGACGGTGGAGGCGGAAGCCGCGCACGGCACCGTGACGCGCCACTACCGCCGGCACCAGAAGGGCGAGGAAACCTCGACCAATTCGATCGCCTCGATCTTCGCCTGGACGCGCGGCCTGGCGCACCGCGCCAAGCTCGACGACAACGCCGCGCTGAAGCGCTTCGCCGAGACGCTGGAAAAAGTCTGCATCCAGACCGTCGAGTCTGGCTTCATGACCAAGGACCTGTCGCTGCTGATCGGCCCCGACCAGCCGTGGCTCTCGACCACCGGCTTCCTCGACAAGATCGACGAGAATTTGCAGAAGGCGATGGGGTGAGGAGCGGTGCGCGAAGCGCATGAAAGGCCCCGAAATGGGCTTTTCAAGCGACGAACGCCCGTAGCCATAGCGGAGGGCCGGGCCGAATGACAAAACCGACCCTCTACGGCGCCGACTACAGCGTCTATGTGCGCATCGCGCGGATGGCGCTGGAGGAGAAGGGCATCGGCTACGAACTGGTGCCGATCGACATCTTCGCCGCCGAAGGCATTCCGGCCTGGTATCTGGAGCATCACCCGTTCGGCCGCATCCCGGCCTTCGAGCATGACGGTTTTCACCTGTTCGAGACCGGCGCAATCGCGCGCTATGTCGATGAAGCCTTCGATGGTCCCGCGCTGCAGCCGGCCGACGTGCGCGGCCGCGCCAGGATGGGCCAGATCATCGGCATGCTCGACGCCTACGGTTATCGCGCGATGGTCTGGGACGTTGCCGTCGAACGGCTGGAAAAGACGCCGGCGAATGAGGCACTGATTGCCAGCGGGCTGAGCCAGGCTGAGACGGTGCTCAAGGTTCTGACCTCGCTGAAGGCTAAGGGCCCGTGGCTGCTCGGGGACCAGTTGACGTTGGCGGACCTGCATGCGGCCCCGATCATCGCCTATTTCCTCAAGGTCGCGGAAGGACGCGATCTGCTGGCGCGCTTTGCGGATATCCGGGATTGGTATGCCCGAATAGCCGGACGGCCGAGCTTTACGCGGACGGAAAAGGTCGCGTAACTCGCTCAGCCTCGGCGCTGCCCCTCATTGCCCTGCCGGGCATTTCTCCCCGTAAACGGGGGAGAAAGAGGCTGGGCGTGGCGCCGCGCCATCTCTCCAACGCTGGCGATTGGCGAAAGCCGCGTTGACAGCGCCCTTCTCCCCGTTCAACGGGGAGAAGATGGCGGCAGCCAGATGAGGGGCAGCGCTGCCCTCGAAGAGGTAGGAACCGGCTTAAGCTAAGCGTATCGCCGGGATCATCACGCCGCTTCCAGCGCCGCCCTCACCGCCGCGATCGCGTCATCGGCCTTGGAAGCGTCCGGGCCGCCGGCCTGGGCCATGTCGGGACGCCCGCCGCCGCCCTGCCCGCCGAGCGCGGCGGAGGCGACGCGGACCAGATCGACGGCGCTGAAACGTCCGGTCAGATCGTCGGTGACGCCGACGACCACGCTTGCCTTGTTGTCCTCGCCCGCGCCGACAAAGACGACTATGCCGGAGCCGAGCGTCTTCTTGCCGGCATCCGCCAGCGGCTTCAGGTCCTTCGGCGCCACGCCGGTGACCGCCTTGCCGAGGAAGCCGACACCTGCGACGGTCTCGTTCGCGGCCGGAGCATCGGCAACGGCCGAGCCGCCGCCCAGCGCCAGTTTCTTGCGCGCCTCGGTAAGCTCCTTTTCGAGCTTTTTGCGTTCTTCGAGCAGCGCCTCGACGCGCAACGGCACGTCGGCCGGCGAGATCTTCAAGGTCGCCGCCGCGGCTTTCAGCCGCCTGTCCTGTTCGTCCAGATGCCTGCGCGCCGCCTCGCCGGTCAGCGCCTCGATGCGGCGCACGCCGGCCGCCACCGCGCTGTCCGACAGGATGCGCACCAGGCCGATATCGCCGGTCGACCTCACATGCGTGCCGCCGCAAAGCTCGACGGAATAGGGCCGATTGGCCTTGGCGCCATGCAGGCCGGTGCCCATCGACACGACGCGCACCTCATCGCCGTATTTCTCGCCGAACAGCGCCATGGCGCCCTCGGCGATCGCGTCGTCGACCGACATCAGACGCGTCGTCACCGGGCTGTTCTGCACGACGATCTCGTTGGCCATGCGCTCGACCTCCTCGAGCTCATCGGCCGAGATCGGCTTGTTGTGCGAGATGTCGAAGCGCAGCCGGTCGGGCGCCACCAGCGAGCCCTTCTGCGCGACATGGGTGCCCAGCAGCTCGCGCAGCGCCTCGTGGATGAGATGCGTCGCGGAATGGTTGGCGCGCAGCCTTGAGCGGCGGGCATGATCGACCTTCAGCTCGACGGCATCACCCGTCTTGACCGTGCCATTGCCCACCTTGCCGAGATGCACGAACAAGCCATCGGCCTTCTTCTGCGTGTCCGAGACCTCGATTGAAAAACCCTCGCCGGAAATCACGCCGGTGTCGCCCATCTGGCCGCCGGATTCGCCGTAGAACGGCGTCTGGTTGACGACCAAGGCGACCGCATCGCCCTGGCTCGCGCTGTCGATGGTCTTGCCGTCCTTGACCAGGGCCTGGACGATGCCTTCCGCCTGCTCGGTCTCATAGCCGAGGAATTCGGTCGCGCCGGTCTTTTCGCGCACCGAGAACCATACCGTCTCGGTCGCGGCCTCGCCCGAGCCCGTCCAATGCGCGCGCGCCTCGGCCTTCTGCCGCTCCATCGCGTCGGTGAAGCCGGCGATGTCGACCGAGATGCTGCGCTGGCGCAGCGCATCCTGCGTCAGATCGAGCGGGAAGCCATAGGTGTCGTAGAGCTTGAAGGCCGTCTCGCCATCCAGCATGTCGCCGGCATGCAGCGTCTCCGTAGCGTCCGAAAGCAGACCGAGGCCGCGCACCAGCGTCTTGCGGAAGCGTGTTTCCTCGAGCTTCAAGGTTTCGGTGATCAGCGCCTCGCCGCGCACGAGCTCGGGATAGGCCTGGCCCATCTCGCGCACCAGCGCCGGCACCAGCTGCCACATCAGCGGCTCCTTCGCGCCAAGCAGCTGCGCATGGCGCATGGCACGGCGCATGATGCGGCGCAGCACATAGCCGCGCCCCTCATTTGACGGCAGCACGCCATCTGCCACCAGGAACGAGGACGAGCGCAGATGATCCGCGATGACGCGATACGACCCCACGTTCTCCTGGTTCGGCCCCTGGCCTAGCGCCGAGGACGCCGCGTCGATCAAATGCCTGAACAGGTCGGTCTCGAAGACGCTTTCGACGCCCTGCAGGATGGAGGCCATGCGCTCCAGGCCCATGCCGGTGTCGATCGAGGGACGCGGCAGGTCGATGCGCTCTTCCTTCGTCACCTGCTCATACTGCATGAACACCAGGTTCCAGAATTCCAGGAACCGGTCGCCGTCCTCTTCCGGGCTGCCGGGCGGGCCGCCCCAGATATGCTCGCCGCGATCGATGAAGATTTCCGAGCACGGACCGCACGGGCCGGTGTCGCCCATCGCCCAGAAATTGTCCGAGGTCGGGATGCGGATTATGCGGTCGTCGGAGAAGCCGGCGATCTTCTTCCAGTAACCAGCCGCCTCGTCGTCGGTGTGATAGACCGTGACGAGCAGCTTGTCCTTCTTCAGGCCGAAACCCTTGGTGATCAGATTCCAGGCAAGCTCGATCGCGCGCTCCTTGAAATAGTCGCCGAACGAGAAATTTCCGAGCATCTCGAAGAAGGTGAGATGGCGCGCGGTATAGCCGACATTGTCGAGGTCGTTGTGCTTGCCGCCTGCACGCACGCTCTTCTGCGCGGTGGACGCTCGCGAGTAGGGACGCTTCTCCAGGCCGGTGAAGACGTTCTTGAACTGCACCATGCCTGCGTTTGTGAACATCAGTGTCGGATCGTTGCGCGGCACCAACGGGCTGGAGGCGACGATCTCGTGGCCCTCCTTGCGGAAGTAGTCGAGAAATGTCGACCGGATATCGTTCACGCCACTCATTGCGTACTGCCTTTTCGCGAGAACCGCCGGCGTCGCCGGCGGCTGATGGGCTTTGGTGTTTCCAGAAGATAGATGGGCCTTTTAGCCGTAGCTCTTGAGCCTGTCCAGAAACACAGAGTTAGGTCAATCCGCCGGCGAGCGACGGCCCGGCGCCGCCCGCAAAATGCAAAACCGCCGGCGCGAAGGCCGGCGGTTCGGGTACGCAGTACTCAAGAACTCGATTACATAAGCATAAGACGATAAACAAGGATTGTGGCCGAACTCCGGCTAAGCCGACGAATAGCTTTCGCCCAATCCCGAACAGGAACTGCTGCGCGGTCTTCCTGGAACGAACCGGCCCTACAAGGCGCCGGCTTCGTCCTCGAAACCGTCGTCGCCGCCTTCGGAGCCGCCATTCTCGAGAAATTTCTCGGCGATCAGCCCGGCATTCTGGCGCAATGCAAGTTCGACCTCACGCGCCGTATCGGGATTGTCGCGCAGGAACAGTTTTGCGTTCTCGCGACCCTGGCCGAGGCGCTGCGAATTGTAGGAGAACCAGGCGCCTGACTTCTCGATGACGCCGGCCTTGACGCCGAGATCGATAAGCTCGCCGGTCTTCGACACGCCCTCGCCATACATGATGTCGAACTCGACCACCTTGAAGGGCGGGGCCAGCTTGTTCTTCACCACCTTGACGCGGGTCTGGTTGCCGACGACCTCGTCACGGTCCTTGACCGAGCCGATGCGGCGGATGTCGAGGCGCACCGAGGCGTAGAATTTCAGCGCGTTGCCACCGGTGGTCGTCTCGGGCGAGCCGAACATGACGCCGATCTTCATGCGGATCTGGTTGATGAAGATGACCATTGTGTTGGAGCGCGAGATCGAGGCGGTCAGCTTGCGCAGCGCCTGGCTCATCAGGCGAGCCTGAAGACCGGGCAGCGAATCGCCCATCTCGCCTTCGATTTCAGCGCGCGGCGTCAGTGCCGCCACCGAGTCGACGACCAGCACGTCGATGGCGCCCGAACGCACCAGCGTGTCGCAGATTTCCAGCGCCTGCTCGCCGGTGTCGGGCTGCGAGATCAAAAGGTTCTCGAGGTCGACGCCAAGCTTGCGGGCATAGACCGGATCGAGCGCGTGCTCGGCATCGACGAAGGCGCAGATACCGCCCTTCTTCTGGGCTTCCGCCACCGTGTGCAGCGCCAGCGTCGTCTTGCCCGAGCTTTCCGGCCCGTAAATCTCGATGATGCGGCCGCGCGGCAGGCCGCCGACGCCGAGCGCGATATCGAGACCGAGCGAGCCGGTCGGCACGGTTTCGATCTCGACCACCTGCTCGTTGGCGCCGAGCCGCATGATCGAGCCCTTGCCGAAAGCGCGCTCGATTTGCGACAGCGCCGCGTCCAGAGCCTTTGATTTGTCCACTGCCTTATCCTCTACAAGCCGCAAAGAATTCTGAGCCATGATACATCACCCCTTGGTCGTCAATGAAGGCCGGACAATCCGTGATCCCGGTGTGTTTTGTACCTTTTTTGTTCTCACTTGGCAAGGGGCAGCAAGCAGCTGAAAAACAATCAATATCTGGATATGTTCTTTCTTTGTCCCACCAGGGCTGGAGCGAAACAGAACCACTGGTCCAGAAGAGATTTGATATCCGCATGTCCCGAATCGCGGCGCCGATTGCGAGGCGACGCGCAGAAACCTAGTGTGCGCAGCCAACTATCAACCAAGGTTACCATATCCGCATGCCGACATCCCCAACAATCCTGGCGCTGGGCGGAGCCCATATCGACCGGCGCGGTCAGGTCTCGGGCGCCTATGTGCCCGCCGCTTCGAATCCCGGCATCATGCGCGAGGACGTCGGCGGCGTGGTTTTCAACGCGCTGCGCAGCGTGGTGAAGCGCGGCGTGTCGGCCTCGCTGATATCGGTGCGCGGCGGCGACGCTGCGGCCGACACCGTCGCCTTGGCGATCGACAACGCCGGAATAGCGGACCTCTCGGTGGTGTTCCTCGACCGCACGACGCCGAGCTACACGGCGTTGATCGACGCCGAAGGTGAACTGATCGTCGGGCTGGCCGACATGGTGCTCTACGATCTTGCCTTCCCCAAGCAGATGAGGCGTTCCAAGGTGCGCGAGGCGATAGCCGCGGCCGACGCCATCCTGTGCGACGCCAACCTGCCGACGGCGGCGCTGGAGCGCCTGGTAGCGCTTGCCGGTGGCCGGCCGGTCTTCGCCATCGCCGTCTCGCCGGCCAAGGTCGTGCGCCTGGCGCCGCTGCTCGACGACCTGTCGGTGCTTTTCATGAACCGCCGCGAAGCCGCCGCGCTGGCCGGCGCCGAGCTAATCGGCGAAACCCTTGTCGACGCGCTCAGGCGGGCCGGCCTGAATACCGGCGTGGTCACGTCCGGCAGCGCCCCGGTTCTGGGCTTCGACGACACCGGCATCTTCGAGATCGATCCACCCGCGCCGCGCAAAGTTGCCGACGTGACCGGAGCCGGCGACGCCTTGACCGGCGCAACCGTCGCCGCCTTGCTGCGCGGCCTGCCGCTGCGTGCCGCGCTGCGCGAGGGCCTTGCCGCGGCGATGCTTGCCATCGAGAGCCCGGAGGCCGTTCCGTCCTTCACGGCGGGCAACTTCACGCAGGCGCTCGGCCTTGTGCCGGAGGCGCGGGAGGTGGCATAGGGCCACCAGACATCCACTTCCTCCTGATCGGAGACAGCCGTGACACCCGACACCGCCCGCCCCTTCGTCGACATCCACCCGCCCGTGGCGGAGGCGCTTGCCGCCGGCCGGCCAGTGGTGGCGCTGGAAAGCACCATCATCACCCACGGCATGCCCTACCCCGACAATGGCGCGATGGCCGCCAAGGTCGAACAGATCATCATCGATGGCGGCGCGGTGCCGGCGACGATCGCCGTGGTCGACGGCCGCATCAAGATCGGCCTGTCCGACGGCGAGCGCGAATCGCTTGCCATGACCGGTGACGCCATGAAGCTGTCGCGCGCCGATATCGGCTTCGCCGTCGCTCAAAAGCGTACCGGCGGCACCACCGTTGCGGCCACCATGATCGCCGCGCACATGGCCGGCATAAAGGTCTTCGCCACCGGCGGCATAGGCGGCGTCCACAAAGGCGCGGAAAAGAGCTTCGACATCTCGGCCGATCTCGACGAGCTGGCGCGCACGCCGGTTGTCGTCGTCTCTGCCGGCGCCAAGGCGATCCTCGATATCGAAAAGACACTGGAAGTGCTGGAGACGCGCGGCGTGCCGGTGATCGGCCATGGCTGCGAGACGATGCCCGCCTTCTGGTCCAGGCAGTCGCCCTTCCGCGCGCCGCTGACGCTCAATGCGCCGCAGGACATTGCGCATTTCTATCGCACGCGGCAGGCGCTGGGCCTCGGCGGCGGCATCCTCATCGCCAATCCGGTGCCGCGGAACGACGAGATCCCGGCCGACGAAATGGCCGGCTATATCGAAGCCGCGCAGAAGGCCGCCGAAGCCCAGAACGTCACCGGCAAGGCGGTGACGCCCTTCCTTTTGTCGAAGATCCTGGAGCTGACCGGCGGCCGCAGCCTGAAGACCAACATCGCGCTGGTAGAGAACAATGCTCGGCTGGCGGCGGAGATTGCCAAGGCGTTGTAGGCGCGAAACGCTCAGCTACCGGCAGCGATAGCCAAAAGCGAACGCCGCGTTCCGTCACACCCCCCTCTGGCCTGCCGGCCATCTCCCCCGCAAGGGGGGAGATTAGCAGCTTGGCCGCCGGCATTCTTCTTGCAACGTCGGCGATTGGCGAAAGTCGTGGCGAGGGTCAATCTCCCCCCTTGCGGGGGAGATGTCCGGCAGGACAGAGAGGGGTGCTGTCCCTCGGCATCTCCAAAAAGCCGTCACAACGCCCCTCGAAAATTATCTCTCCGTCCGCCTACCCGCCTCATAAGCGCGCCGCGCCCATACCGCCATTTCGTCGGGGTCGTCGAAAGCCTCGTCGGGAATGCTCCAGTATGGCATCGCCACCTCCTTGCCGTGCCGCGAGCCTGTATAGGTCCATTGCTTGCAGCCGGCGGCTTCGAAGTCGGGGATGCTCTCCTCGTCGGCCTTGAGCAGCAATTCGCCGCGCACGACGAGCGCGACGATGACGCCGTCGCGATAGATGCCCTTGCCCCCGAACAGTTTTCTGATGCTGATCGGTCCCAGGCTTTCGAACAATTCTTCAAGGCGCGCGTTGTCCATGCCGCGATCATCTCATCCGGCATGGGCCTTGTCATCGCCGCAACCAAAAGCATGCTGACAGGTTGAGATCGGAAAACGGAGATCCCGCCATGCCCGTCCTGCTCAAAGGTTCCTGCCGCTGCGGCGCCGTCCGCTTCGAGGTGGAAAGCCACACCCCGGTGCCGTTCATGCTCTGCTACTGCTCGATCTGCCGCAAGCAGCAGGGCGGCGGCGGTTTCGCCATCAATCTCGGCGCCGACTGCGAGACGCTTGATATCAGGGGCAAGCGCAATCTCGGTGTCTACCGCGCCGAGATCGAGGACGACGAGCATCCGCATTGCGAGGTCTCGACCGGCGAACGCAATTTCTGCAGGAAATGCGGCGCAGCGCTGTGGCTCTACGACCCGACCTGGCCGGACCTCGTGCATCCCTTCGCCTCGGCGATCGACAGCGACCTGCCGACGCCGCCGGAAAAGGTGCATCTGATGCTGAAATACAAGGCGAACTGGGTCGAGCCGGTGGTCGGGAAAAAGGACAAGGTGTTCGACGTCTATCCCGAGGAATCGATCGCCGACTGGCACAAACGGACGGGGATGTGGGTGGATTAGCGACAGGAGGCCGAAATGAACCTCACGACGCACAAGAAATTCAAAGGCGATCGTTTGATGCCTTGGGGCAAGGGCACGGTCGTCTCGGACGCGAAGGGATATGTTTTTCTGTCCGGCAACACCGCCACCATCGACGATTACGATCCGTCGAAACACCAAGGGGGCGCCGTTGGCGACGCGGCAACGCAGTGGCGCGAGATCCTCGCGAACATCAAGTCGGATCTGGAGGAGCTTGGCAGCTCGCTCGACCATCTGGTCAAGGTGACGTTCTACGTCAAAGGACCTTTCCCGTCCGGCGGCGTTCTCAGCTCACCCAACTTTCGTCTGGACGTGCTGGACGAATTCTTCGCCGAACATTGCCCGAAGCACTGCAGCCACAACAACCCGCCGCCATCGGAGGTGATCGGCGTCGCCGCCCTGGCGCAGCCGGATCTTGTTGTCGAGCTCGTCGTCATTGCGGCGCTGCCGGACTGAGCGGAAGCGCCGGCGGGCTTGGTCAGGCCGAGGCGCGTGCCTCGGCAAGCGCCTTGAGGTCGGCAGGCTTCAGCTCGACGGATTCGCCGCAGCCGCAGGCCGAGCTCTGGTTCGGATTCCTGAAGGTGAAGCCGGTGCGCAACGTCGTCTGCTCGAAATCCATCTCGGTGCCAAACAGGAACAACGCCGCTTCCGGCGCGACATAGACATGCGCGCCGTCGCGTTCGATATGGTCGTCCTTGGGGTTCGGCTCGGTGACCAGGTCGACCGTGTATTCCATGCCGGCGCAGCCGCCCTTCTTGATGCCGAGCCGGATGCCATGCGCACCTTCGCGCGTGGCGACGATCTCGCGCACCCGGTCGGCGGCCTTTTCGGTCATCGTGATGACGGCGAAGCGTCCCATATCATTCTCCACGTTCGCGCGGGTTCAAGGCCCGCGGAATGAGTCTGCCCTTAAGATGGTGAAGTTTCACCTAGCGTGCAAGTCAAGCTCAATACCACCCGACCGCGACCTGCGCCTCTTCCGACATGCGGTCGGGCGTCCATGGCGGGTCGAACGTCATGTTGACCTCGACGCCGGAGACGCCTTCGACGGCGCCGACGGCGTTCTCGACCCAGCCAGGCATCTCGCCGGCCACCGGGCAGCCCGGAGCGGTCAACGTCATGTCGATCTTGACCGAGCGGTCGTCCTCGATGTCGATCTTGTAGACCAGGCCGAGCTCATAGATGTCGGCCGGGATTTCTGGGTCGTAGACCGTCTTCAGCGCCGAGACGATGTCGTCGGTCAGCCGCGCCAGCTCATCGGCGGGGATCGCCGACGCCGAAACGATGCCGTTCGCGGCCGTTTCCGGCGCTTTTTCTGCGGTGGTGCTCACGTCGTCCATCATCGTCACGCGAAGAACTTTCGCGCCTTTTCAAGCGCCTCGGCCAAGGCGTCCACTTCGGCCCTGGTATTATACATGCCGAACGATGCCCTGCATGTGGAGGTTACGCCGAAGCGTTTCAACAGAGGCTGGGCGCAATGCGTGCCGGCACGGACGGCGACGCCTTGCCGGTCGATCACCATCGACACGTCATGCGCATGGATGCCCTGCAATTCGAACGAGATGATGGCGCCTTTGCCAGGCGCGTCGCCGAAGATGCGCAGCGAGTTGATCGCGCGCAGCCGCTCATGCGCGTAAGTCTTGAGGTCCGCCTCGTGCGCGGCGATGCGCTCGCGGCCAACCTTCTCCATGTAATCGAGCGCCGCGCCCAGACCGATCGCCTGCACGATCGGTGGGGTGCCGGCCTCGAAGCGATGCGGCGGCTCGTTATAGGTGACGATGTCCTCCGTCACTTCCTCGATCATCTCGCCGCCGCCCATGAAGGGGCGCATCTCTTCCAGCCTGTCCTTCTTGCCGTAGAGCACGCCGATTCCGGAAGGGCCGTAGACCTTGTGTCCGGTGAAGACGAAGAAATCGCAGTCGAGATCCTGCACGTCGATCGGCATGTGGACGGCGCTCTGGCTGCCGTCGACGAGGACCGGAATTCCACGCGCATGCGCGACGCGCACGATCTCCTTGATCGGCGTCACCGTGCCCAGCGCATTCGACATCTGGGTGATGGCGACGAGCTTGGTACGGTCGGTCAGCCGTCTTTCGAATTCCTCGATATGGAAGGCGCCGAGATCGTCGACCGGCACCCAGATCAGCTTGGCGCCCTGCCGCTCGCGGATGAAATGCCACGGCACGATGTTGGAGTGGTGCTCCATGATCGAAAGCACGATCTCGTCACCCTCGCCAATCCGGGGCATGCCCCAGCCATAGGCGACCGTGTTGATCGCCGAGGTGGTGTTGGAGGTGAAGACGATGTTGTCGGTGCTCGGCGCATTGAGAAACCGCTGCACCGACTTGCGCGCATTCTCATAGGCATCGGTCGCGGCATTGGAGAGGAAATGCAGACCGCGATGGACGTTGGCGTATTCCTGGGAATAGGCGTGCTGGATGGTGTCGAGCACCACCTGCGGCTTCTGCGCCGAGGCGCCATTGTCGAGATAGACCAGCGGCTTGCCGTAGACCTGGCGCGACAGGATCGGGAAATCGCGGCGGATCGCCTCGACGTCATATGGGGTGGTTTCGATCTTCTGGTCCATTTCGAAGTCCTTGTCGGCCGAAGCCGCGATCCTTCCGACCGAGCTTCGCTCGGCCACCTTCTCCCACAAGGGGAGAAGGTAGGCGCTACCCGTGCGTCAAAAACCAGCCGTCGAGCCGCGCTTCCAGCGCTTCGACCAGCGCCTCGTCGTCCAGTTCCTCGATCACTTCGGCCACGAATGCCTTCACCAGAAGGCCCCGCGCCGACTTCTCGTCGATGCCGCGAGCCATCAGGTAGAACAGGTGGTTGTGGTCGATCTCGGTGACCGTCGCGCCATGGCCGCAGACGACGTCGTCGGCGAAGATCTCCAGCTCCGGCTTGGTCGAGAACTCGCCGTCGTCCGACAGAAGCAGCGTGTTGCAGGCCATCTTGGCGTTGGTCTTCTGCGCGTATTGATGCACATTGATGCGGCCCTGGAAGACGCCGCGCGCCTTGCCGGTCACGACATTGCGGATCACTTCCGTCGAGGTCGTGTGCGGCACGGCGTGGTCGAGCACCATGGTGGTGTCGGTATGGGTGTCGCCGGCCAGAAGGTTGATGCCGCGCAATTTGAAGTCCGCGCCTTCGCCCGTCGTCCTGACCACGATCTCCTGGCGAACGAGCTTGCCGCCGGCGTTCATCACGAACAGCGTCAGCTTGGCGTCCTTGCCGATATGCGCCTTGAACTGGGCGAGATGCGTGGCCGTATCGGGCTGCTCCTGCACGATCAACCAGGTCACTTCCGCGCCGTCGCCGACCACGAGCTGGCTGACCGAAGAGACGAGCGCCTCGTCGCCCTCGCCCGTCTGGCGCTCGACGACAATCGCCTTGGCGCCGGCGCCGACACGCGCCAAGAGCCGCACATGCGACTGCCCGCCGGCCTGCAGGTTCTGCAATTCGACCGGCTTTTCCAGTTCCACACCGTCGGCGATATCGACGAATAAGCCGTCGGCGACGAAGGCGGTGTTGAGCGCACCGATGGCGTCGTCGCTGCCGTAGGGGTCCAGTCCTGGAGCCACGCTGCCGTCGGTCAGTTTCTCCGACAGGCGCTGCACCGCGACGCCTTCGATCTCCTGCAGCTTCGACTGCGAGACGCCGTTCAGCACCGGCAGCACCGCCGAGCCTTCAAGGATCGGCGCCAGCGCCTTGACGACGGCGTCGGTCTCGAACGCCGGCACCGAAGTGAGCAGCCGGCGCAGGTCCGTATAATGCCAGGATTCGACGCGGCGCGTCGGCAGACCGTGCTTGATCGCCTCGATCGCGTCGTCGCGCTTGACCATCACCGCGCCGTCGCCGGGCAGCAGCGATAGCCGTTCGCCGAAGGCGTCGATCAGCGCCGTCTCGGCCAAGGTCCGCTGGGGCTGTGCATGCATGTTCATGGCTCTTGCCTCGACTGCCATCTCACGCCGCTTCGCCGATCACGCCGGCATAGCCGTTGGCCTCGAGATCGAGCGCCAGCGACTTGTCGCCCGACTTGATGACCTGGCCCTTGTAGAGCACGTGCACGGAGTCCGGCACGATGTGCTCGAGCAGGCGCTGGTAGTGGGTGATGACGACGATGGCGCGCTCCGGCGAACGCAGCGCGTTGACGCCGTCCGAGACGATCTTCAGCGCGTCGATGTCGAGACCGGAATCGGTCTCGTCGAGCACGCAGAGCTTCGGTTCCAGCAGCTTCATCTGCAGGATCTCGGCGCGCTTCTTCTCGCCGCCCGAGAAGCCGACATTGAGCGGCCGCTTCAGCATGTTCATATCCATGCTGAGCGAGGCCGCCGCCTCCTTCACGCGCTTCAGGAATTCCGGCACCTTCAGCGGCTCCTCGCCGCGCGCCTTGCGCTGCTCGTTCATCGCGACCTTCAGGAATTCCATGGTGGCGACGCCCGGTATCTCCATCGGATACTGGAAGGCGAGGAAGATGCCGGCGGTGGCGCGCTCGGCCGGATCCATTTCGAGGATCGACTGGCCGTTATAGAGGATGTCGCCTTCGGTGACCTCGTAGTCCTCGCGGCCGGCGAGGATGTAGGACAGCGTCGATTTGCCCGAGCCGTTCGGGCCCATGATGGCGGCGACCTCGCCGGCTTTCACCGAGAGATTAAGACCGCGGATGATCTCGGTGCCATCGTCGACGATGCGGGCGTGAAGGTTCTTGATCTCAAGCATTTTCGTTCCGTTCCAAAATTTGTCCGTTCAAATTCAATGCCAACGCCAGCGCCAGTCGCCGTCCGTCTTGGCCTTGATGAGCGGGATTGTCGCGCCCGTCAGGGCAACGACAATGAGAATGATCAGCCAAGCCGGGACTCCGAGATCGATCAAACCTATCGATAGCGCGACAGCGATCAGGATCCAGGCGACCACGAAAGCCCAGCCCTTCCAGTTGTCGGGCGTCGCGCCATAGCCGAGGCGCTTCGGCCTGAACCATTTCTCTGCGCTCATCCGACACTGCCTTCGAGGCTGATGCCGATCAGCTTCTGCGCCTCGACGGCAAACTCCATCGGCAGCTGCTGGATGACGTCCTTGACGAAGCCGTTGACGATCAGCGCGATCGCCTCTTCTTCGGGGATGCCGCGCTGCATGACGTAGAACTTCTGGTCCTCGGAGATTTTCGACGTCGTCGCCTCGTGCTCGAACTGCGCCGTCGAATTCTTGGCTTCCATGTAAGGCACGGTGTGCGCGCCGCACTGGTCGCCGATCAGGAGCGAATCGCAATTGGTGAAATTGCGCGCATTGGCCGCCTTGCGGTGCGCCGAGACCTGGCCGCGATAGGTGTTCTGCGAGAAGCCGGCGGCGATGCCCTTGGAGATGATGCGGCTCGACGTGTTCTTGCCGAGATGGATCATCTTGGTGCCGCTATCGACCTGCTGATAACCGTTCGACACCGCGATCGAATAGAACTCGCCGGAGGAATCGTCGCCGCGCAGGATGCAGCTCGGATATTTCCAGGTGATCGCCGAACCGGTCTCGACCTGCGTCCACGAGATCTTCGAACGGTCGCCGCGGCAGTCGCCGCGCTTGGTGACGAAATTGTAGATGCCGCCCTTGCCCTCGGCGTCGCCGGGGTACCAGTTCTGCACAGTCGAATATTTGATCTCGGCATCGTCGAGCGCGATCAGCTCGACCACCGCCGCATGCAGCTGGTTCTCGTCGCGCTGCGGCGCCGTGCAGCCCTCGAGATACGAGACATAAGCCCCCTCCTCGGCGATGATCAGCGTGCGCTCGAACTGGCCTGTGTTCTTCTCGTTGATGCGGAAATAGGTCGACAGCTCCATCGGGCAGCGCACGCCCTTGGGCACGAAGACGAACGAGCCGTCGGTGAATACCGCCGAATTCAGCGTCGCGTAGAAATTGTCCGAGGTCGGCACGACCGAACCCAGATACTTCTTGACCAGTTCCGGATGCTCGCGGATCGCTTCCGAGATCGAGCAGAAGATGACGCCGGCCTGCGCCAGCTCCTTCTTGAAGGTGGTGACAACCGAAACGGAATCGAACACGGCATCGACCGCGACGCGGCCGGACTTGTAGACGTTGTCGCCAACCTCGTCTTCTTCCGCGTCGACAGCTGCGGTCTTCTGCACGCCGGCCAGGATCTCCTGCTCCTTGAGCGGGATGCCGAGCTTCTCGTAGACCTTGAGCAATTCGGGATCGACCTCGCTCAGCGACTTCGGTCCCGGCGTGCTCTTCGGCGCGGCATAGTAGTGGATGTCCTGGAAATCGATCTTCGGATAGTGGACGCGCGCCCAAGTCGGCTCTTCCAGCGTCAGCCAGCGGCGATACGCCCCCAGACGCCATTCGAGCATCCAGTCCGGCTCATCCTTCTTGGCCGAGATGAAGCGAATGATGTCTTCGCTCAGGCCCTTGGGGGCCTTGTCCATCTCGATCTCTGTCTGGAATCCGTATTTATACTGGTCGACGTCGATCTTTCGAACCCGATCGATCGTCTCCTGCACAGCAGGCATAAGCGTTCTCCATCCACGCCGGGGTCAAGGCCCGGCAGTTTTCAAACTATGGCACCGCCGAAATCGCGTCCCAGGGAGGGACTCGCAGCGGAGTAAGTTCCATATAGTGCGTATCGGCCGGAAATTCACCCGGCCAGGACAAAACGCACGGCTCTACCAGGCCCTAAAGCCTGAATTCGTTTTCGAGCAGCGGAAATCAGGGAACCGCAAGCTGGTTCCCGCTCCGATGCTTAGCCGCGTCAGGCGGCTTCTTCCTTGCCCGCGCGGCGGGCGACGATGCCGGCCAGTGCCGCCCGAAACGCCGCGATATCCTCGGCGCCGGTGGCCCGACCGATCGAGACCCGCAGCGCGCCCAGGCTGTCGCCATGGCACATCGCCTTGAGCACATGGCTTGGCCCGACCTTTCCCGACGAGCAGGCTGAACCCGCAGACAGCGCGACGCCGGCGAGATCGAAAGCGATCTGCGCCGTTTCGGCCTTGACGCCGGGAATAGCGAAGAATGTCGTGTTGGCAAGCCTGGGAGCGCCATTTCCGAAGATTTCCGCGTCCGGCGCGAGGTCGCGCACGATCGCCTCGATCTCGTCGCGCCGGCTCGCGATGGCGTCCATGTCGGCGAGACTGGCCAGCGCGACACGCGCCGCGGCGCCGAAACCGGCTATCCCGGCGACGTTTTCCGTGCCGCCGCGGTGGCTCTTCTCCTGGCCGCCGCCATTGATCAGCGGGCGCGGCATCATCAGGTCGGATGCGGCCACGATCGCGCCGACGCCCTTCGGGCCGCCGATCTTGTGCGAGGACAGGATCAGATAATCGGCATAAGGAATTGACATATCGAGCGGAATCCGCCCGGCGGCCTGCACGGCGTCGACAACCAGCACCCCGCCCGCGGCCTTGACGATCTCGCCGATGCGTCCGACCGGCTGGACGACGCCGGTCTCGTTGTTGGCGGCGTGGATCGCCACCAGCGGCAGGCCGGCGGCCTTGTCATGCGCGACAAGCGCGGCAGAAAGCGCCTCGAGATCGGCAATGCCGTTCCGGTCGACGCCGATCTTCGTCACCTGCGCAGGCGCAAACCGCCCGCCATTCAGAACGCAGGGATGGTCGGCCGCAGAGACATAGAGGTGGCTCATGCGCACCGAGCCGCGCCCCATCTGCCAGTCGGGCCCAAGCAGCGTCGAGGCCGCTTCGGTGGCGCCGGAGGTGAAGACGACATGCTCTGGCCTGGCGCCGACCAGCCGCGCCACGTCGCGGCGCGCGTCCTCGACAAGCCGCCGCGCCACACGGCCTTCGGTGTGGACGGATGACGGGTTGGCGGCATCGAGCGCGGCGACCATCGCCGCCCGCGCTTCCGCAATGAGCGGCGCGCTGGCGTTGTAGTCGAGATAGGCGCGGGTTGCGGCCATTTTCGCTCAGTTCGTCCTTTCGCCAACTATCCCACGAGGATAGCGCGTTATTTCCTTGAAATTGCAAGGCAAGCCGTCCTATTTACCCGGCTTGCGGCGCGGGCGGCCGAACCATCGGGTTTCGGCCTCCCAGTTTTGAACAATTCTAAACTAGCTTCTAGGAAGACGCTTGCCCGGCGTCAAGGCCACAGAAGGTGTGGGACCCCGGGAGAGTTGGGGCCAGAAGAGTTCCGGGCTAGCGCATTCATATGCCACGTGGAGTATTTTATGCCTGAGGTCATTTTCGCCGGTCCGGCCGGTCGCCTGGAGGGACGCTATCAGCCCTCGAAGGAAAAGAGCGCCCCGATCGCCATCGTGCTTCACCCCCACCCGCAATTCGGCGGCACGATGAACAACAAGATCGTCTACGACCTCTTCTACATGTTCCAGAAGCGCGATTTCACCACGCTGCGCTTCAATTTCCGCGGCATCGGCCGCAGCCAGGGCGAGTTCGACCATGGCACCGGCGAATTGTCGGACGCCGCCGCCGCGCTCGACTGGGTGCAGTCGCTGCATCCGGATTCCAAGAGCTGCTGGGTCGCTGGCTATTCCTTCGGGTCGTGGATCGGCATGCAGCTTTTGATGCGCCGGCCGGAGATCGAAGGTTTCATCTCGGTCGCGCCGCAGCCCAACACTTATGATTTCTCGTTCCTGGCGCCCTGCCCGTCGTCCGGCCTTATCATCCATGGCGATGCCGACAAGGTGGCGCCGCCGAAGGACGTGCAGGGGCTGGTCGACAAGCTGCACACCCAGAAGGGCATCACCATCACGCAGAAGACGATTCCTGGCGCCAACCACTTCTTCGCCAACGATTCCGAACTGCTCATCCACGAATGTGCCGACTATCTCGACCGACGACTGGCGGGCGAGCTGGCCGATCCGAGGCCGAAGCGCCTGCGCTAGGCACGCTGGCTGCCCAATCCGGGCGCCTAATGGGTCTGCGTTTGGTCGACGCTTATCTGGCCGTCCTCAGCCGGGCCGGCCATCGAAACCCTGCCTCTTGGCGCGTTGGACGGCTTCAGCCGGAATGTCCGCTTGCGCACGGGCAGCTTCGAGCTCGTCTGGCCGAAGATGAAGCCGAGCCGGGCGAACACCAGCCCCGAGACCACCGCAAACGCCAGCCCGAGGCCGAAACCCGCAACCGTGTCGCTTGGATAGTGCGCGCCGACGAAGACGCGTGTCGAGGCGATGCAGGCCGTGACCGCCAGCGCGACAGTCCAACGCCGCGGGAACAGCAGCAACAGGATACCGAACACCGCGCCCATCGTCGTGGCATGGCCGGACGGAAAGCCGGCAAAGCGCGCGTCCATAACGAAAGGATGCAGCGACAGCACGCCGAAGCTGTCGAAGTAAAGCGGCCGGGCCCGGCCGATGCTGTATTTCAGCACGTTGACGGCAAGGCCGGACAGGCCGACCGCGCAAAGCACCAGGAAGGCGAAACACGTCCAGTTATAGACAAGCATCCGCCCGTCCCTGGACAGGCGACGCCAGTCCGTCAGGTTGGCGGCGACGAGGCAGAGCGCTGCCGGAATGAGATACCAGCCGCCCAGGCCGAATTGCGTGAAGAAATCGGTGAAGCGCGCGAAGCCGGGCGACCATTCGCCGCGCATCTCGCCGGCGCTGGCGTCAAGGCGCAGGAAAGCCGCCACGATGAGCAGCAGCCAGGCCAGCAGCCAGACACCCCACAAAATTCGAGGATAACGCGCCGGGCGCACGGCAAAGCGCCGCCTCACGATCGACATCGTGTCGCGGAAATTGCCGAGCGAGCGGCGGTAAAGGGCAAGGGGCGCGGCGGACATGGCTTTAGCGCGTGCTCATAGGGACATTCGATATCCGACGCTATTGTTCACGGCGCCACCCGATAAAGCCCCAGCGACAGTCTGTCTCCTGACGAATAGTTGATGCCGACGATCTCGGTCAGCCGCTTCGCCGACTTGCCCTGGGCGGTCAGCACATCGGCAAGCTTCTGCTCGTCCTTGATCGGCGCCAGCCCAAGCGCGCAGGACGGATCGGCCAGCAGATGCCGCGCCACGCCCTCGACGTCGGTGAGCACGGTCTTGGTGCCGACCAGGAAGACCAGGCTCGGCTCCTGGAACTTCGCCGAGGCAAGCACGGTGGTGTCGCAAAGGCGGTTGGCGTCGACGGCGGCCTTGACGGCGGGGCTGAGCCAGATCGGCTTCAGCGACGGCGCGATGACGCCGAACAGTAGGCTGAAGGTGATGCCGGCGCCGACCGCGATCGCGGCGATGCGGCCAAGTGGCACCTGCAATTGCCGCGGGAAGGCAAGATAGCCGGTGACCAGAGCGGCGATCGCCGCCGGAATGCTCCACCAGGAAAAGGTCTTGGCCAGATAGAGCGGCGCGCCGACGCAGACCACGGCCAAACCGATCGCGACAACGGCAAGGCCGAAGGCGGTCGCCCACCAAAGCCATGTCTGCCAGCGCTTGAGCGGCGCGTTGGCCTGGTCCGCCGGCAAGGTGAGCAGCCAGCCGATCAAAAGCGCCATGCCTGGATAGGCCGGCATCACATAATGCGGCAGCTTGGTCGGGATCGCCTCGAACACCAGCCAGAACGGAATGTACCAGGCGAGGCAGAAGCGCAGGCGCGGATCGTCCCAAAAACGGTTGATGGCCTGCAGCCCGGCGCCGACCGCGATCAGCCCGAAGGGCCACATGAACAGCGAATAGGTCAGCATGTAGAAGCCGGGCGGCAGGCCGTGCGATTCCTCGCCTTGCGCCACCTTGTTCAACATGTCCTTGCCGACCGCTTCCTGGAAGAAGGCACCGCCGCTCTTCCAGCTGATGAGGACGATCCATGGCAGCACGATCACGAGCACGATCAGGACGCCGCGCACCAGCTTCATCTTGAGCAGCCAGCGCCAGTCGCGGTCGAAGGCAATAAGCGCCGCGGCCGTGAGCAGGGACAAGAGCGGCGAGACAGGTCCCTTGATGAGGATGCCGAGCCCCTGCGCAATCCAGAAGATCCAGGGCAGATGCCCGTGTACCGGCTCGTTGCGCTTTGCCGCCCAATAGACCTGTGCCAGCGCGCCTTGCGCCGCCACGCAGCATGCGAGCAGCATCGCGTCGGTCTTGGCGTCGCGCCCCTCGAAGGCGGTGGCGAAGATCGCCGCCATCATCAGGCCGGCGGCCAGTCCGGCATTGGCGCCGAAGAGTTTTGTCCCGGTCCAGCCGACGCCGACGACGGCCAGCGCGATGCCCAGCATCGAGACCAGGCGATAGACCCAGATCGGCGCCGCGGCCCCCTCGCCGCTCAACGCGACCGCCGCCGATTGCAGCCAGTAGATGCCGATCGGCTTTTTGTAGCGCGTGACATCCTGCAGGCGGATGTCGACATAGTCGCCCGTCTCGACCATCTGCTTCGTCGCCTGGACGAAGCGGGATTCATCGCGGTCCACCGGCGGCAGGCTGGCCAGCCCACTGACGGTCATGACGATGCTGAACAGAAAGAGGAAGAGGTAGTTCCTGTTCATCGCGGGAGCTTTTCCGATCTGAAACTGCGGGATGGCCCCGTCGCGGCGCGCTTGTTTTGCGCGGCGCTTCATTACGCCAGCAAAAAGGGTGAAGCAAGGACGGCGCCGCCGCGCTGATCGGACGCAAAACCGGATTCCACTTTTGCTGTCCGCGGTTGGATGCTAAACGCGCGCCTTCATATCAAGCATGGCCAAGCGCCCGGCGATCTCCAGGAAGAAAAAATGTCCGTCTTCAAATCCGATTTCCTGCGCATCATGAGCGAGCGCGGCTTCATCCACCAGATTTCGGATGAATCCGCCCTCGACCAGCTTTTCGCCAAGGAAACGGTGAGCGCCTATATCGGCTTCGATGCCACCGCCAAAAGCCTGCATGCCGGGTCGCTGATCCAGATCATGATGCTGCACTGGCTGCAGCAGACTGGCCATCGGCCGATCGCGCTGATGGGCGGCGGCACCTCGATGATCGGCGACCCGTCCTTCAAGGACGAGGCGCGCAAGCTTTTGACCCCGCAGGACATCGATGACAACCTCGTCGGCATCCGCCGCAATTTCGCGCCTTACCTGAAGTTCGGCAACGGCCCGGGCGACGCGGTCATGGTCAACAATGCCGACTGGCTGATGCAGATCAACTACGTCAACTTCCTGCGCGATGTCGGCCGGCATTTTTCCGTCAACCGCATGCTCGCCTTCGATAGCGTGAAGCTGAGGCTCGACCGCGAGCAGTCGCTGTCCTTCCTCGAATTCAACTACATGATCCTGCAGGCCTACGACTTCGTCGAACTCTACAAGCGCGTCGGCTGCCGGCTGCAGATGGGCGGCTCGGACCAGTGGGGCAACATCGTCAACGGCATCGATCTCGGCCACCGCATGGAGGGTGTGCAGCTCTTCGCCATGACCACCCCGCTGCTCACCACCTCGTCCGGCGCCAAGATGGGCAAGTCGGCTTCCGGCGCGATCTGGCTCGATGGCGACATGCTGAGCCCCTACGAGTTCTGGCAGTACTGGCGCAACACCGAGGACGCCGATGTCGGGCGCTTCCTGAAGCTCTACACCACGCTGCCCCTGGACGAGGTGGCGCGGCTGGCGAAGCTCGGCGGCTCGGAGATCAACGAAGCGAAGAAAATCCTCGCCACCGAGATCACCGCCATGCTGCACGGCCGCGAAGCCGCCGAGACCGCGAGCGAGACCGCGCGCAAGACCTTCGAGGAAGGCGCGCTCGCCGACACGCTGCCCAGCGTCGAGGTAGCCAAATCGGACCTCGAAGCCGGGATTGGCATCCTGGCGCTGTTCGTGAGCGCCGGGCTGGCCGGCTCGAACGGCGAAGCGCGCCGGCATATCCAGGGCGGCGCCGTGCGCGTCAACGACCAGCCGCTGACCGACGACCGGCACGTCGTCACGCTTCAGGATCTCGGTCCGGAAGGTGTCGTGAAGCTTTCGCTCGGCAAGAAGAAGCACGTGCTGGTGCGGCCGGTCTGACCAGGGCCCATCATCGGGGAAAGCCATTATGCGGTGCGCATCCTGTTACGGACCAGCTCCGTGAACGGCCTTGCCCCAAGGGCTTCGAAGATCGTCAGCGCCTCACGTTGTGCCGATCCGTCGCCCCCAAGCAGCGCGAGAGCACGCTCGAATGGGAGGCCTATGTCACTCCACATGTCTGCCGCGCGACGCCAATTGCCAGCAAAGTACGCGCAATAAGCAGGAGCCATGTCTGAAGCGTCGGCGATTTTCTTGCCGAAAATCATTTGTTGCCAGAAGAACAGCTCGCCATGGATGGCACGGCTCGGCATCATTGCCTCCGCACGCTCAAGGAAATACAGAGCCTCTCCGGCGTCTACTTGTCCTAGCCAGGCACGCTCCGCCTGCAAGATGGCGTAGGGCGCGAAACGTTGCAGTTCCAGCCCCTTGTCCAGGTGTTGGCGAAGCCGCGCTATCAACGGAACGCTCGAGGAGTCACCACGCCGCGTCCATACCCGAGCCAATGCTACCATTGCGGGGTGGCGGACGAAGGGGGTGGCATTTTCGCTGTTAACCACCGGCAACGCCAATTCTGCTGCCTCGTCCCATTGCCCCTGGCGCACAAGCAACTCAGCCAACCAGCCCCGCATGTAGTTGACCCAGGTGTCTAGTTCGCGTTCGAGGCAATATTCGATACCTCTATCCAAAAACGTCCTTGCTTCAGGAAGGCGAAGCAAGTCGATATCGACGCAAGCGCGATTTATAAATGCCCGTGCCGCTTCTTCCGGCAAGTCTTGGTCGAGTGCAATTTCAAGGCTGTGATCGAGTTCCTGCCGAGCTCCGTCGGCATTTACCCATCTTTCAACCGTTCCAATGTTGTTGAGCGCGTGGCACGCGATATCAGGGCGGCCTAATCTTTCCGCAAGCGAGATCGCCTCCTCGCCGTGCCGTAGCGTATCGTCAACCCGATCAGCCAACATCGAAAGTTGCGAAAGATTGGACAGAGCCATGGCCAATTCAGACCCTGGGGGCCGGGTGCTGAGCAGAGCAATGGCTTTCGCGCCGTGTTCCTCAGCTGCTTCGCGCTCGCCAAGAAGATAACTGTATCTTGAAAGCCAACGAAGACTGTCCCCCTCTTTCAACACGTCCATTTTTGCCTGATGAAGGCTGCGGGCCTTCTGGCATGCTTCGATAGCATCGTTAATCCGACCAACCAGATGGCACTCGAAGGCATATTTGTCATAAATTTCAGCGCGCTGCTCTGGGTTGAATGCATCAGCTTGCTGCAACGCTGTTTGGTAATGTCCCACCGCCTCGTGATGCGCGCCCAGCCGAGCGGCCTGCTCGGCGGCCCGTGGCGCAAACTCGCGCGTTGCTTTGAGGTCATGCGCCTCGACAGCATGGTGCACCAGGCGCGCCATCGAAGCGTTCCCTATCGCTTTTAAAGCTGTAAGCACTCTGAAATTGAGGCCACGCTTAACTGGCGGTGGCAAGGCAAGTTCAATCGCTCGACGCGCAATGTCATGTCTGAATGGATAGTCTTCGCCGATCTGCAACAGAATCCCGGCAGCAACACATTCAACAAGCAAACCGAGAGTGCCAGGTCCGCAGATTTCCTCCATGATCTCAACATCGGCACTGCGTGGAAAAACCGAGACCACGTCGAGTAGGGTCCGTGCTTTGGGCGACAGATGCTCGGCTCGTGCTAAGACGGCATCCGAAACGCTCGGCGGAAGAGTTTGACTGGGCCCGGCGCGAAGCAATTCCGTCACGAAAAAGGCGTTGCCACCGGTAGCGAGGTAGATGGACTGCCCGTTCTGTCCCAGTTTGTTGGCAAGCGCAGCTACTCCCGCTTCGGTCAGCAGCGGCACGTCAATGCGCACGACATTGTTCACCGGGATGTCGCTCAAGGCGCGACGAAGACGTCTCTGTCCTTCACTATCATCATTGCGAACCGTCAGCAGCAGCAGAGCTCCGGTACTACGAATTCGGCGTCCGAAAAATCGTATGAAGTCGAGCGTCGCATCATCTGCCCAATGAACATCTTCAACGACCAGCAAAGTTGGTTGCGGACCAGTGTCGAAGACCTCCAACGCTCTTGAAAAGATGACCAATCGTTGGCCCGTGCCAGAAGGGATCGTCCAACCAGCCTCGCGTGCGAGATCATGCAGCGGACCAAGAGGATCGGGAACGGACAGATTTTCGCAAGAACTACGCAGGATCCGGGTATGGCTTGCAACGCTGGCCGCAAATGCCTCCACAAGGGAGGTCTTTCCCGCTCCGGACTCGCCCAGCAACGCAATCACGCGTCCACGCTTCTGTGCTGCGTCTGATAGTAGTCGGTGGAGTTGATCCAATTGTGTTTGGCGTTCCGCCAGCGGCAGCTCACCTTCTGTGAGTTCCCGTCTGCGACCGATCTCGACGTGCAGCACTTCCTCCGTGAACAGATAGCCCCGGCGCGGCACCGTCCTGATCAGCTTTTGCTCCTTGTCGCCAAGGCTGCGCCTTATGTCGGAAATGCATTGGGTCAGCGAGTCTTCTGTGACAGTGACGTCGGGCCAGGCAGAATTCATCAACTCATTCTTGGGCACGACGCGCCCGGCGTTGCGGATCAGATAGCCTAGCAGCTCCATTGATTTCGGCCGCAACGCGACCTCGCCCTCCTCTCCGCGCAAGAGCCCGTTACCGAGATCTAGTGCAAACCCGGCGAAGCGGTAAATCGGCGAGTGCAAGTCGTTCACCTAGATGCTCATTATTCTCAGAACTGTTTCAGCGCTTTTTCAGGCTGCTTTCGGGACATGTCATTCGAACCGTCGCAATCTGGCACTCATTCGTTTGTCGAAGCAATCGGGATCGATGAAAGTAATCCGCGAGGGCCAAACCTCCTTTTGGGTCTCCAGCTCGTCGAAAGGGCCCAGGTCATGAGCGCCGCGCTAGAACTTGCTTGCCAGGCGGCAGGTGAATGGATCAGGGGGTTGGATACCCGGCCAGTTGGAGCCACGGCGGCCCTGCCGGAGCTCCGGCGATCTTTTGGCGGTCCCTTGCCTGCGCATGGCCTAAGCGCGGAGGAAGTCGTGCGGACACTGGCAAGGGACGCCGCCCCCGGAATGCACGGCAATGCGGGCGGACGTTTTTTTGCCTGGGTGTTTGGCGGTGGACTGGAATCCGCGCTGGCGGCAGACTGGCTCGTCGCCACATGGGACCAGAACGCCGCGCTTTATTCCGCCAGTCCTGCTTCAGCAGTGATCGAAGAGATCGCCGGAGAATGGATCAAGGAGTTGCTCGACCTACCACGTGACGCTTCTTTCGCGTTCACCAGCGGTTGCCAGATGGCGCATGTCACGGGCCTTGCCGCGGCGCGGTTCGGGCTGCTTGAGCGCGCCGGCTGGAACGTCGAGGATGACGGACTGTTTGGTGCGCCCGCGATACGCGTGCTGACCAGCGACCAACGGCACGTCACCATAGACCGTGCGGTGCGCTTCCTGGGCATCGGCCGCAACGCCCTTGAAATGTTGCAAACCGATGAGGATGGGCGCGTCCCTGCTGCCGCACTCGACAGAGCGCTTTCGAGTGACTCCAGACCTACCGTCCTCGTGCTCAACGCCGCTGACCTGAACATCGGCGCATGCGATCCATTCAAGGAATTGATCCCGCTGGCACATTCCGCCAACGCGTGGGTTCACATCGATGGCGCCTTCGGCCTGTTCGCACGTGCAAGCCGCACATATCGCGATCGGCTCGACGGCGTGGAATTGGCGGACAGCTGGGCGACCGATGCTCATAAATGGCTGAACGTTCCGTTCGATTGCGGCATTGCCATAATCCGGGATCGCACGGCGCATCGCGCGGCGATGACATCGAGCGCGTCATACGTCGCGCCGACATCCACAGCGCGCGACCAGTCGGACTGGAACCCGGAATACTCCCGCCGCGCGCGCGGGATTCCCGTTTACGCCGCGCTGAGGGAACTCGGCCGCAGCGGCGTAGAGGCTCTGGTCGACCGCTGTTGCATGCATTGCGCCGACATCGTCGACGGGATTGGCGAACTGCCGGGTGCGCAGATACTTGCACGGCCCACACTTAATCAGGGCCTGGTCCGGTTCGGCCGACCGGGAGCGTCACCCGAGGAAAACGACGCTTTCACGGACGAGACAATTCGAAGGATCAACGAGACCGGCGAAGCCTTCTTCTCGAGTACAACCTGGCGCAACCGTCGCGCCATGCGGGTCAGCGTGGTTAACGCGCGCACCACCGAGTCGGACGTCAGGCGTGCGATTGCGGCCGCGACAAGCGTATTGCTGCGGAATTTTGACGAGAGCGTCGCGAATCGAGCGAGCAATCGCGACAGCAATGGCTAGCAAGGTTCATGGTCGTGAATTCGGCCCAGGCGAACGAGCCTCCGATCGATCTCGATGGCTGAGCCGGTTGAGTTTGGTCTCAACGATACTCGAAGATCGAGCGGAATATGCCTGGCGCCACAACCGATAGCGGATTGATGTTGAGCGTCGGCTTGTTTGCGTTGCCGCGCAGCCGATAGGTGACGCCGATCAGTCCGCGGTCGCGTCCGTTGCCGAGCAGCGGCCCGAACAACGGCAGCTCGCCGAAGATGCGATTGAGACCATAGACCGGCATGAAGGTCCCGGTCATGTCCATGTTGTTGTTCGGGTCGTAGAGCGTGCCCTGGAAGGTCGTGCCGATGCGCGGGCCGCGCAGCAGGCCGTTCGCCAGTTTCAGATAGCCGGAACCCTTGTCGATCTCGGCAAAGCCGCGCTCGAACTGCACCCTCGATGTATCGATGTTGCCTTTGACGGCTTCGTTCAGGCTGCGTGTATCGCCGGCCGGCGTTGTCGACACGATCGAAGCCAGCTTGGGCTCGTTGACCACATAGAAATTGCTGGCATCCACCTGCCCCTTCATCGGCCCGTCGCCGGCGCCCGAGAGCGACAGCGTGATCGCGCCGCCTTCCATATGCTCGTAAACGTTGAGGAAACGCAGGATCGCGCCGGCATCGGCCGACTTGACCCGAAGCGAGCGGCCGCCCTCGCTGGTGGTGTTGTTGATCGCGATCGCGGCGCCGGAGCTTGCCGCGGCCGTGACGTTGAGCCCGTTCACGCGCGATCCGGCGGCGCTGTATTCGAGCTTGAGGTTGGAGAGCACTTCGTCATGGAAACCGGCCAGCGATGCCACATCGGCGCTCACCGAGATCGCACCGTTGCCGGCGCCCTTCGTGGCGGTATCGACATCCGAGGTGAACTGCTTGATCAGCGAGCGGGCGTCGAGCGACGCGCCGCTGACATCGACAGCGTAGCTCTTGCCGGAACGCTTGACCGAAACGGCAACGTCGTCGCCTCTGTTCAACGCGACTTTGCTGAAGCGGGCCGCGGACAGCGAGCCGTTGACCAGCGTCACATTGCCATCGATCGAGAAGCTTTTTCCGCCGAGATCGAAATCCGTCAATGTGGTGGTGCTGCCGGACTTCGCCATGTCGAAAGCGACCTTGGCGGGAATGCCGGCGCCCTTGCTCCAGCCTGCCCAGGGAATGTCGAGCCTGGCGTTGGTCAGGTCCGCCGAAACCTGCTGGGCGCCCTCGCCGCTCTTGTCGATCGCCACCTTGATGGTTCCCGAAAGCAGGTCCGACAGGCCGGGCATGCTGGCATTGCGCGTCTTGTCGTCGAGGACCAGTGTAACCTTGCGTCTTCGCGCCGGCCCGTCGTCGGCAAGCGGCTCGATCAGATCGAGTTCGGCTGGAATACCGTTGAGCTTGGCCTCCGCGGAAATCACCGCCTGCTTTGGTCCGACGGTGATTGAGCCATCGGCGTCGGTCACCGTCTGGTCCTCGAACGGCTTGGCCAGCGACAGGTTTTGATAGTCGAGCGAAACCAGCCAATCGAGCGTCGAGGTGTCCATGCCCCTTGTCAGGGGAATGTCCGCCCTGACGTGGCCGGTGAGGGTGCCGGACAGGTCTTCCGGCGCCAGTCCGACATGGCGCATGGCATTGATCGGCTCGTAGGAGGCGAGCTCGGCGATCGCCGGCGCCTCACCCGCGACGTCGATGTCGAGCTTGCCGACCACAATCGGCAGGTTCGCGTTCTTGATCGTCAACGTGCCGCCGCTTGCCGCCACGGTGCGGCCGCTCGGCATATAGACGCTGCCCGAGGAAAGCGTGATGTCGACATCGTTGCCGTGGAACGCGACGACGCCGGCGGCGTCGCGGACCGGCGGGATGCGCCCGGCGGTATCGAAGCGCGATCCCTCGATCTGGAAACGGCCGAACACTTCGTCGCCGGTAAGCGGCACGCCGTTGCCCAGGCGCCCCGGCACGACCTGGAACTGCAGATTGGCGTCGGTCACCGTGCCGCCGAACAGATTCCCCAACACCCAAAGCCGCGCATTGCGGGCCGAGAACCACGGCCATAATTGCTTGACATGCGAGACCGGCATGTCGTGCACGTTGAGCGACAGCGATACGCCTGGCGGGCCGTTGTCGATGAAGGCGACAGTGGCCGCGCCCAGCACCTCGCCCGATCCGCCGGAGCGCACGCCGATCTGCTCGGCGACGAGCTTGCGGCTCTTGGGCTGGTAGACTCCGGCGATACGGGCCAGGAACTGAAGCGCCGGTTCCGGCGATTCCGAAGGCGCCAGCGTCGAACCGTCGCTGGTGAGGTCATAGCGGTAGGCGGGCTCCTCCCCCGCCACTGCCGGCTTCGGCCCGATCGATCCGGCGAGGTCGAAGCTGGAGCGGCCGCTCCTGATCCGCAGCCGGTCGACCGAGATCTTGTTCGAACCGGCCACCAGCGTGGCATCGGCATCGACATCGGTCGGCAACAGCCCGCGTTCGTCCAGGTCGAGCACCGAACCGTCGAGCGAGAGCGAAGCCGCCAGGCGCGATGGGCTGTCGCCCGACGCTTCCGAGCCGGAAAGCTTCAACGCGATCGAACCCAGTCTGGCGCCATCGGCCGCCGGGGCGACCTCGGTCGAACTGCCCTCGGCGGGGGCGCCTTCTATCTCGAGGTTGGCGTCCAGCGACGAAATGCGCCTTGCCGTCGCATCACGCGTCGCCGAGGCGGTCAAGGTCGCGCGCCGGCCATCGACAACGGCATCATAGGAGGCCTGCATGCTTCCCGTACCGGTCTGAGCGACGGTCGCCGAGGCGACGGTCATGCGCTTGACCGGTCCGGTGTCCGGCAGTTCGAACTCGACATTGCGCAGATCGATCTGGCGCATCGAGTCCTCACGCACGGCATCCAGCGCGTCATTGACGCCTGAAAACACCGCCGCCGACACTTTCTCCGGGTCGACAAGCCCGTCCTCGTTGCGCAGCGCCGCCGTCCAGTCGCCGCCGCCGGAGGGCATGGCGGCCACCACGATGCGGGCGTCGGAAAATCTGGCGCTGGTCAGCCTGACATCGCCGGAAAGCAGCGGCAGCAGGCGCATGCCGAAACGCACGCGCCCGATATCGGCCATCGGCTTGCCGTCGGCCGTCTTCAGGCTGACATCGTTCACCTGCAGGGCGACGAAGCTCGACCCATCGAGCGTCAGCCGCGCCGCGCCGACGGTGACGTGGACATCGACGCCGGCCAGCTTCTCGATGGCGGTCTCCGCCTCGGTCCGGAGGCGCTCCGTGCCGATACCGGAGGCGCCGAGGACATAGACGCCCGCCGCCGCCAGAAGCACGAGCGCGCAAAGTCCGGCAAACATCCGGCCGAGGGAGCGGAAACGCCGCCGCACCGCTGCCCGGCCGAGCGGCGGCACGCTGCACGCGGACGGAAGCCTAGCCAGGTCGGTGATCTCGTCACGCCTGAACCTGATCTTCTCGTGCTGCGGTTCTTCCTGATCCAAGCAATATTCCGTTGTGACGAACTCGTCGTGGACGAATCCCCGCTTCACGTTATATCGATGATTTCCCGCGCGTAACCGCAAACAAGGGCATCGATATGGCTGATCTCGACGTGGGCGACGCAGCGCCCCAATTCGATCTTCCGCGTGACGGCGGCGGCTCTTTCAGCCTCGCCGCGCTCCGGGGTAAGCCGGTTGTACTCTACTTCTATCCGCAGGACGACACCACAGGTTGCACCGCCGAGGCCATCAGCTTCTCGCAGTTGAAGCCGGAGTTCGAGAAGGCTGGCGCCGTGGTGATCGGGCTGTCGCCCGATAGCGTGAAGAAACACGACAAATTCAAGGCGAAGTACGATCTCACCGTCGATCTCATCGCCGACGAGGAGCGCAAAGTGATCGAGGCCTATCAGTTGTGGGTCGAGAAGACGATGTACGGGCGCAAATATATGGGTGTCGAGCGCGCCACCTTCCTGATCGGCAAGGATGGGCGGATCGCCCGCGTCTGGCGCAAGGTTCGCGTCAAAGGCCACGCCGAAGAGGTGCTTGAGGCCGCCCGCGCGCTCTGAGCCGCCGACACGTCTTATCACAACCTCGCACTCGCGATGCGGGCAAAGATTGCGCCGAGATCCCGGCCGGCAAAACTTTGTTAACCCTAATAATGTGTAATCAGGCTTGTCGTTGGTCCCGTAACGAAAGCTTGGTCCCCGTGAAACCAACCGGTCAGTCAGCTGTCTTCGGCAGGCGTAAGGAACCGCACACGGTCATCATCGCCCGGGGCAACGAGATAAGGCATTTCACCATCCGCCCCTGGCTCGCCGCCCTCATCGGCTCGGCCCTGGCGGCGATCGCCATCGGCTATTTGCTCGCGACTTCCTATCTGGTGCTGCGCGACGACCTGATCGGCGCCACGACGGCAAGACAGGCGCGCATGCAGCAGGCCTATGAGGACCGCATCTCGGCCCTTCGCGCCCAGGTCGACCGCATCACCAGCCGCCAGCTTCTCGATCAGCAGCTGATGGAGACCAAGGTCAGCGAGCTGCTGGCCAGGCAGACCCAGCTCAGCGAGCGGCACGGACGGCTTGGGCCGATCCTCGAGCGCGCCGAGAACGAGGTCGGCGACGTTCCCGCGACGAGCGCAGCGGCGCCTAAGCCAGACGCAAATCCAGAGGTCACCGGCAGCCTTTCGCAGGCGCCGACCTATTCCGTCGCATCCTTGAGCGCCGGCGACACCAGGCCCTTCTCGCTCTGGTCGACAAGGTCCGACCCGCTTGACGGCGAAACGGCCGCCGATCGCGCCGACAAGCTGTTCGTCTCGATCAATACGTCGCTGAAGGCCATCGAGAACCAGCAGCTTTCGCGCATCACCACGCTTGCCGACAACGCCTACAAGAATGCCGACGCCATCGCCCAGGCGCTGGAAGCGGCGGGCCTGCCGGTCGACAGCGAGTTCGGCAAGAGCGACGTCGGCGGCCCACTGGTTCCGATTGATCCCTCGATGGTTTTCGACAGCAAGGTCAAGGAACTGGACGAGGCACTCGATGCGCTCGACGGGGTCAAGAAGGAGGCGCGCAAGCTGCCGCTCGCCAACCCCGCTCCGGGCCATACAGTGACCAGCCCGTTCGGTGTGCGCACCGACCCGATCCTCGGCACCGCCGCCTTGCATACGGGAATGGATTTCAGGGCGCCGATCGGCATGCCGGCCAAGGTCACGGCCGCCGGCACCGTCACCAGGGCCGGCTGGGCCGGCGGCTACGGCCGCATGGTCGAGGTCGACCACGGCAACGGCTTTGCCACACGTTACGGGCATTTGAGCGAGATCGATGTGAGTGTCGGCCAGAAACTCGCCGCCGGGGAGGTCATCGGCAAGACCGGCAGCAGCGGCCGTTCGACCGGGCCGCACCTCCACTACGAAGTGCGTCACGACGGCGAGGCGGTCGACCCGCTGCGCTTCCTGACTGTCGGCAAGAAGGTCGCGCAGTACCTCTAACAGATTGGCGGTCCTCGCTAGACGCCAGGATTCTCCTGCCCGGCCAGGTACATCGTTGCCGCGGAAACCAACGTAAGGACGCCGTTCTTCAACGCGGCCTCGTCGACGCGAAACCGGGAATGGTGAAGCGGATAGACCGATCCGACCTCCTCGTTGCGGATGCCGAGCCGGAAATAGACCGACGGACGCTTCTCGCTGTAGTAGCCGAAGTCATCGGCGATGCTCCAGCCGGGCATGGTGAGGACATTGTCCGCGCCGATGCTGCCCTTGGCGCTGGCAAGGATCAGTTCGGCCATTTCGACATCGTTGACGACGCCGGGTTCGCCGCGATGGATGTCGACCTTCACCTTGGCGCTATGGCTGACCGCTACGCCCTCCAGCACCTCGCGAACCCGGCGCCAGGCGCGCTCGCGGGTGGCATCATTGCCGCTGCGTATTGTGCCTTTCAACGCGACCTTGCCGGCGGTGACATTGTAGGCATTGCCGCCATTGATGGCGGTCACCGAAATGACCAGCGGATCATAGGGATCGGTCTCGCGCGAAACGATCTTCTGCAATTCGCTCACCATGGAGCAGGCGACAGTCAGCGCGTCGACACCTTCATAGGGCTTTGCCGCATGCGCCGCCGAGCCGGTGACCAGCACGTCGAACGTGTCGCATGCCAGAGTGTAGGGCCCGGAGCCGACGGCGACCTTGCCGGAAAGCGTGTACGGATCGACGTGGACGCAGATCGCCGCGTCGACGTCGTCGAGAAGTCCCTCCTCCACCACCCGCTTGCCTCCTGACGGCTCGTCTTCCTCGGCCGGCTGGAAGATGAGCCGAACGGTCCCGCCGAAACTTTCGCGTGAGCGATGCAGATGCGCTGCCACCGCAAAGCCCATCGCGGCATGGGCGTCGTGGCCGCAGGCATGCATCACGCCTGGATTTTCCGACGCATAATCGACGCCGGATTCCTCTTCGATCGGCAAGGCGTCTATGTCGGCGCGAATGGCGAGCTTGCGGTTGGACGACCTGCCGGTGCCGATGATATCGACTGCAAGCCCATAGCCGGCGACGTCGCGGATGTCGGCGATACCTTCGCTTGCGAGCATCTCCCGCAAATAGCGTTGCGTGCCCGCCTCGCGGTTTGAAAGCTCCGGGTGACGATGCAAGTGACGGCGGATCTCGATCATCCGATCGAGAATTCCGCCATCGATGTCGGCCGCGGTATCGCTTGCTGAAGACGGCCGGTCAGGCTTTGACATGGATATCGCGCGGGAACTTCGTCAGCGTTTCGTTGCCGGTATCGGTCACGAGAATGGTCTCGCTGATCTCGATGCCCCAGCCGTCCATCCACATGCCCAGGATGGAGTGGACGACATTGCCGGGTTGGAGCACCGTCTTGTCGCCGGGCCGCAGGCTGATCGTATGCTCGCCCCAATCCGGCGGATAGGCAACGCCGATGGAGTAGCCGATGCGCGATTCCTTCTTCAGCCCGTGGCGCTGGATAACCTTGCGCCAGGCAGCTTCGACCGCTTCGGCGGACGTACCCGGCCGCACCGTATCGAGCACCGCATCCATGCCCTCGATCACAGCCTTTGCCGTGCCCGCGACGCGGGTCGGCGTCTTGCCGAGCTGCATCGTCCTGGCGAGCCCGGCGGCATAGCGGCGGCAGACGCCGGCTAGCTCAAGCGCGATCGTTTCGTCCTTTCCGAACCGACGGTCGCTCCACATGATGTGCGGCGCGGAAGCGTTTTCGCCGCCGAGGATCGTCGGCGGCAGCGCCGTGATATCGCCGGCGAAATCGGGACTTCCGGCAATCTGCGCCGCCTGGATGGAAGCAATCGCATCGCATTCGCGCACACCCGGCGCAATGACTTCGTAGGCCCGCGCGACCGCCGCCTCAGCCAGCCTCGATGCCTTGCGCAGATAAGCGATTTCCGGCGCCGATTTCACCGCGCGGATCCAGTTCACGAGCAGGTCGGCGTCGTGCCATTTCGCATTGGGCAATCCGGCGACGAGCCGCGCATGCGCCTTCGGTGAAAAATAATAGGCTTCGAGCTCGATGCCGATGTCGCGGCTGCCCCAGCCCTTGGCGACGATCCACGCCGCGATCCAGTCCATGGGATGCCGATCGGCGCGCTGGACATGGTCCTCCGGAAATCCGACCACGTTTTCCGGCTTCATCCAGGCCGTCAGCAAGCCGCCGGCCGCATCCATGGCGCGGCCGATCCAGACAGGCTCGGCATCCTCGATCGGAACAAGCACCACCTGCGGCGTGTAGAACGACCAGCCGTCATAGCCGGTGATGTAATGCTGGTTGGCCACGTCGTTGACGATCAGGAGTTCGATGCCGCGCTTTGCCATCTCGGCGCGGATTCTTGCGAGCCGCCGCTGGTACTCTTCGCGGGCAAAAGGCAGTTCAATCATCTTTTCTCCTCACCGGATCGATCTGGTCGGGGACGAGCCGCAGCTTCCCCTGCCGCCCACCATCGCGGTGGTTTTGACGGTCGGCAATCGGCCAGAACCACGCATCGGCAGGGCCTATGCACGCCTCCTTGCCGGCGACATGGATCAACCACCGCATCCACCATAGGAAAGGTCGCTGATATCCACCGTTCAGGGAAGAAACCGTTGACTCGAATTAAGTTGTAGGATGATATGCATCACCCGATATCCAGACATGAACTTTCATGACCGTTCATCGCCTCTCGCCGGAAATCCTCAGCGCCATGGAAGGCGCAGTCGGCCGAAACGGCATCGCCGTGGAGCCGGCTGGAATGGCGAAATATCTGGGCGACTGGACCGGCGATTATCGCGGCAACGCCCTGGCCGTGCTGCGGCCCGCATCGGTGGCCGAGGTCCAGGCGCTGATGCGCCTATGCAATGAGCTCGGGCTGGGTGTCGTTCCGCAGGGCGGCAACACCGGACTGGTATCGGGCGCGATCGACAACAAAGGTGGCGGCCTGGTCGTCGTCAGCCTCGAGCGGCTGAACGCTATCCGGCAGATCGATACGAAAAACTTCACGCTGCGCGCCGACGCCGGTTGTGTGCTGCAGACGATCAAGGATGCTTGCGAGACGAAGGATTGCCTGTTCCCGCTGGCGCTCGGCGCGCAAGGCAGCTGCCAGATCGGCGGCAATGCGGCGACCAATGCGGGCGGCGTCAACGTGCTGCGCTACGGCATGGCGCGCGACCTGATCCTCGGGCTAGAGGTTGTGCTAGCGGATGGCGAACTGTGGAACGGCTTCTCCGGCCTTCGCAAGAACAACAGCGGCTACGACCTGAAGCAGCTTTTCATCGGCTCAGAGGGCACGCTCGGCATCATTACGGGTGTCGAGGTCAAGCTGTTTCCGAAACCGGCCAAAACAGAGACCGCCTATCTCGGCCTGGCCTCGTTCGAGGCGGCCGTTGAGCTGTTCAACGGGGCGCGCCGCGACTGTTCGGACCTAATCTCCGCTTTCGAGATCATCGGCTCGGAATGCATCGAGCTCGCCCGGCTGATCGACCCCGCATTGGGAGCGCCGGTCTCGGCGCCCGTCCAGGTGCTCATCGAATTGTCGTCCGGCGCCGCCATCGACCTCAACAGTCTGCTTGCCGGCTTTCTCGCCGAAGCCATGGAGAACGGCCTGGTGACCGACGCGGCTCTCGCCGCAAGCACCGCGCAGGCCAGGAGTTTTTGGGCCATCCGGGAAGGTCTCGTCGAAGGCCAAGCCAGGCGTGGCTATCATGTGCGCACCGATCTGTCGGTGAGGATTTCCGACATCCCGGCCCTGATCGAGCAGGCCCGCCGCTTCGTCGCGAACGACCATCCCGGCTGGATCCCCCTCGCCTACGGCCACGCCGGCGACGGCAATATCCATTTCAACGTGCTGCCGCCTCTCGACCTTGCCGAGTACGAGGCTCGTGCACGTGGCGCTGAGGTCATTGCCGGGCTCTATGAAATCGCCGTCGGCCTCGGCGGCTCGATCAGCGCGGAGCACGGCATCGGCCGCAGCCGCCGCAAGGAATTCTGGGCCGGACTCTCGCCGGCGCATCGCCGCATGGTCGCGGCGCTGAAGAGCGCCCTTGACCCCAAGGGCCTGATGAATCCCGGCTGTCTGTTGCCCGCGACGGAAACTTTTCCATGAAGCAAAGACTGGCCGCCATCGGTACCATCGAAACCTTGCCGCATCGTGTCGCGGCTTTCCTCAGTCGCGAGATCGAATCGGGCGAGCTGAACCCCGGCGCACGGCTGCCGACCGAGCAGGAACTGTCGGAAAAATTCGGCGTCAGCCGCAATGTGGTGCGCGAAGCGATCGCCCAGCTTCGTGCCGATGGCATGATCGAGGCGCGCCAGGGCATCGGCGCTTTCGTGCTGGCGCTTGAGCAGCGGGCCGCGATCCGCATCGACCGCGAGGCGCTCAAGGACACGCACAACATGGAGCGGCTGTTCGAGCTGCGCTGCATCCTCGAAGCCGAATCGGCGGCGCTGGCAGCGGCGCGGCGCAATCAGGAACATCTCGATTCGATCAAGGCGGCACTCGGCCGCATGGGCGGCGAAGAGCGTTGGGAGGAAGGCAGCATCGACGCCGACCTGCTCTTCCACCGCGAGATCGCGCGCGCCACCGGCAACAGCTACATCCACACCTTCATTTCCTTCGTCTGCGAGCAGATCCGTCACTCGATCCACTACGCGCGCATGACCAATCCGCTGCACGACCTCGTGGAGATCAATGTCGGCGAGCATGTGCGCATCTATGACGCCCTGGTGGCGGGCGATCCGGAGGCGGCGGAAGCGGCGATGCGCGCGCACATCGTCGGTGCGGCCAACCGCGTCGGCGTCAAGCTGCCGCTCTCGAAAGCCAACGGAGCGAAATAGCCATGCCGGCAAGCATCACCCGCATCTCCGACGTCTGCCTGCTGGTCGAAAACATCGACAGGACGGTCGATTTCTACGTTGAAAAACTCGGCTTCCGCCTGCGCCGCCGCGCCGAGGGCTTTGCCGATTTCCATGGCGAGGGCGTCACGCTCGCCGCCTGGGAGCTCGACCACATCAACCGGCATACCGGCGTGTCCAACCTGAGATCGCCGCGCCACGCGCACAAAGTCTGCGTCGCCGTGCAGCTCGACACGCCAGCCGATATCGACCGGCTGCATGGCGAACTGAGCGCCAAGGGCGTGCCCTTCTACGGCCCGCCCGAAAACTATGTCTGGAATGCGCGCTGCGCCTATTTCACCGACCCGGACGGCACACTTTGGGAGCTTTACGCCTGGCTCGACGGCGGCCCTGGCGATTACCACGACGAACAGCCGTAGACGACGCCGAGCCGAAGGGAACGGCGCCTGAAGAAAAGACGAGAAAAGTCTGCAACAGGAGCAAAAAAATGAATGGGAACAGGGACTTCGAATTGAACCGTCGCGCTTTCGTGAAAGGCGGCATGGCAGCCGTTGCGGCCGCGTCGGCCGGCATGCAACTAGTGCTGACGCCCGGCGCGAAGGCCGCGGGCAAGGTCGTCATCCAGTATGATTGGCTGATGTCCAACGGACAGATCGGCGACATCGCGGCCGTCGCCAACGGCTATTTCAAGGATGCCGGGTTGGAGGTCGAATTCAGCCCCGGCGGCCCGAATGCGTCAACCGTGCCGCCGGTGATCTCAGGAGCCGCGCAGCTTGGCCAGTTCTCGGAAACGCCGCAGCTTTATTCCGCCCGCGCCAGCGGCGTGCCGGTCAAGATCATCGCCTGCGGCTTCCGCACCGGTCCTTATGCATTGACGTCCAAGCCCGCAAAACCGATCCGCGGCGTGGCCGACCTCAAGGGCAAGAAGATCGGCATCCAGCCGACGGCGCGCTTCGTCATCGATGAGATCCTGGCCAAGAACGGCATCGATCCGTCGGAGGTAATCATCGTCAATGTCGGTTTCGACAAGGCACCGCTGGTGCGGGGCGATGTCGACGCGATCGGCGGCTGGATCACCAATACCCAGGCGCTCAGCGTCGTCGGCGACGACCGCATCGACCTCCTGACGCGCGACCTCGGGCTGAGCTCCTACGCCGATGTCTATTTCGCCACCGACGCGGCGATCGAGAAGGATCCCGGGACGCTGGCGAAGTTCATCGGCGCTGTCGGCAAAGGCTGGGGCTGGGTGCACGCCAACCCGCAGGAAGCGGTCAAGAAGATGGTCGCCGCCTATCCGGAAATGGATCTCGGCTGGGAGGAAAAGACCGTCAATCTGGTGCTGAAACTCTCCTTCGACAGCGCCACCGCCAGGGACGGCTGGGGCACGTTCGATCCCGCCTCGATCGACGAGCAGTTGGCGCTGCTCGACAAGGTCGGCCAGTATCCGAACGGCCGGCCGGCCGCCAAGGATGTCTACACCACCAAGATCCTGGAGCTTTCCGCCGCCGACCGGCCCAAGCTCGACGCGCCCGCGGCATGATGCCAAGCGCGATCGAAGCCCGACGGCTGGATGTCGGCTATGGCGGCCGGCAGACGGCCGTCAAAGTGCTCGCCGGCCTCGACTTGACTGTCGCGGCCGGTTCCTTCCTGTCGATCCTGGGGCCGTCCGGCTGTGGCAAGTCGACCTTGCTCAGGGTGGTAGCGGATCTGATCGACCCGCTCGGCGGCTCGATCAGCGTGCTTGGCGAAACGCCGCATACGGTGCGCTCGCGCCGCGATGTCGGCTTCGTTTTCCAGGATTCCACACTGCTGCCCTGGCGCACGGTGCGCGACAATGTGCGCCTGCCGCTTGGCGTCGGCCAGCGCAGCCTGACGCGAAAGATCGAGGACCGCAGCGCCGAACTGCTGGAATTGATGGGGCTCGGCGGGCTCAGTGAGCGCCTGCCGCACCAACTCTCCGGCGGCCAGCGCCAGCGCGTTGCGATCGCGCGTGCCCTCCTCGGCGAGCCCAAATTGCTGTTGATGGACGAACCCTTTGGCGCTCTGGACGAGATCACGCGCGACCGATTGAACGACGAATTGCTGGCGCTCTGGCGGCGCACCGGCACGACGATCCTGTTCGTCACGCATTCGATTGCGGAAGCCGCCTATCTCGGCGAGCGCGTCATCGTGCTGGCCGCTAATCCTGGGCGCGTCGTCAAGGATCTCGACATGCGGCCCTTCAAGCAGGAAGGCAATCGCTGCAGCCGCGAAGATCCGGCGATCGTCGTCGCCATGGCCGATCTGCGCGTGGCGCTGGAGCACGCATCGTGAGACAGGCGCCGCTTTCCCCGCAAATGACCGTCACTCTTCCGGTCCTGGGCGCGGCTTCGATCCTGCTTGCCTGGCAATACATTCTGCCGTTGCTCGGCGTGCCGGCCTATATCGTGCCGACACCGACAGCGATCTTCGGTGTCTTCCAGAAGAATTTTACGCTTCTCATCGATAATCTGAGGCCGACGCTGATCGAAGCGGTGGCCGGCTTCGTCATCGGCGATCTGGCCGCCGTGCTGCTGGCCGTGCTCTTCGTCCACAGCCGCGTCCTGCAAGCCGCCTATTTCCCGATCGTGCTCTTCTTCAACACCATCCCGATCCTGGCGCTGTCGCCGATCATCATCCTGATCTTCGGCCTCGGCATGACGCCGAAGATCGTCATCGCCGCGGTGATCTGCTTCTTCCCAACGCTGGTGAACATGATCCGCGGCCTCGATTCGGCCAGCGACAACGAACACGAGCTGTTCCGGGTACTGTCGGCGACGCGCTCGGAGATTTTCTGGAGCCTGCGCCTACCCCGTGCCCTGCCGATGCTGTTCTCTTCGCTGAGGATCTCGTCAGCCACCGCCGTGATCGGCGCCATCGTCGGCGAGTGGATCGGCTCGGACAAAGGGCTCGGCGCGCTGATCATCCAGGCCACCTTCAATTACCAGTCCGACCGGCTCTACGCCGCGATCGTTCTGTCGTCATCGCTGTCGATCGCGCTGTTCTGCCTGGTGGTTCTGGTCGAGCGGCGGATCATCAAATACTGAGCCGGGCCATCGGTAGGAACCACCCGGCGTTCTGCGCTCGCACGTCGAGTTAATGATAGCCTCCCGACAGCAATCAGGCATTCATCGCGCATTTAGTCGGTCTGCGATAGGATGCCTGCGTACAACCAAACCGGGAGACAATTCGTGTTAAAAACTTTTCACGTCTCGATCCGAACGATGCTGGCCTTCATGTGTCTGGCCGGGCTGGTCGCCGCGGCGTCCGCCCTTTTCCCCACCTCGGCCTCGGCGCAGCAGCTGCGGCGATGCGCCGATGAAGGCGGCATATGCCGCTTGCCCTATCCCACGGAGGTCGTTTACGGCGCACGGGGTCGAACAACCTCGCGGTTTTTCGATCGTCAGTCCGTGCCCTGCTCGAATCGCCTTTTTGGCGACCCCGCTCCCGGCCGCGACAAGGCCTGCTATTTCGTGGCGCGCGGCGGCGGTTATGGCGATGACAACAATTACGGGGACAATGATTACGGCTCACGCCCGGACCGCGGCGAATGGGTAGCCTGCGCCAGGGAGGGCGAGTTCTGCGGTTTCCGCGGCCGCGCGATGGTCAGATACGGCGCACGTGGCCAATACACGCAGAATGTTTTCAGAAACGGCGTCCGCTGCGGCAACAACGCTTTCGGCGATGATCCCGCGCCGGGCGCCCACAAGCGCTGCTACGTGAGGCAATAGCGGCCTGAACCCGGCTCTCGACAAGGTGGCGGCCCGGCAAGGGCCGCTGCCGCATTCTGCGTTCTGCTTGTCCGGCGGACTGGTGGGCGATGACGGGCTCGAACCGCCGACATCTTCGGTGTAAACGAAGCGCTCTACCAACTGAGCTAATCGCCCGCTTGAGCGCGGACCTTTAAGCAGTTAGGGCCGTATTCGCAAGGCCAAATGAACGGACGGCGTGCGCCCTGCAGTGCGGATTTTCCCAGGCTCAATGGCGCTGTCAAAAAACCTTCTCCTGATTGCTATAATGCTTGAATACCGCGCTTGACACCCGCAGGCGAACCCCTTATCCAGCGCCCCAACGACGAACACGGCTGACACGTGCTCGTCAGTGCGCGGGTGTAGCTCAGTCGGTTAGAGTGCCGGCCTGTCACGCCGGAGGTCGCGGGTTCGAGCCCCGTCACTCGCGCCATTCATTTCCCAAAATGGCTATATTCCAAAGTGACTCCTGACACTGGCGGGAGAAAGAACGGGACCTTGTAGGCAGCCGAACGAGAGCGCTTCGGCCGTCCGCTTGGCCTTTATATAAGCATCTGCTAAAGTTAATTTTTACAAGAGTCCGAGCCGCCGTGCGAGCCAACCTTCCGCGCTTTTCCCAGCAGTGGGTCGGCCGCGTGATTGCACGCCAGCCAATGCTGGCACTGCCGATTGATGCTGTCTCGCAGTTGGAGGGGCGCAAAACTCATCACGGAGGATGCGATGACCAGTCCAAGCATGTGGATAATATGGGCTTCGTGGTTTCTTTGGCTTTTTACCCTGCCCGTCCAAGCAAGCAGCTTGGGTGACCTTGTCAGACACGGCGACACCGCGAGGGTGGCTTCTGCCTTGGACAAAGGCGCCGCCGTCAACGAAGTTGACGGTGTTACGGCGCTCTATATCGCCTGTGAGGGCGGGAATGTCGAAATAGCAAAGCTTCTGATAGATCGTGGGGCGGACGTTAACATGCCCGTCAGCTGGCAAAGAACGCCCCTCTACGCTGCCAACAATGGTGGCTACCCAGACATCGTGAAGCTGTTACTGGATAACGGAGCCGACCCAAATCAGGTGGCGAAATCGCAATCCCCGCTGCACGTGGCTGCCGAGAAAGGCTGTCTTCGTTGCGTAATCCATCTCGTGGACGCTGGAGCAGACGTCAACGCGCTGACATCAAATGGAAATCCACCCATACACCTGGCCAAGCTCGGTGGTCACGAAGACGTCGTCGCCTACTTGCGGGATCACGGCGCCGGACGACCGGCCATTGCGCCGATTTCGGCGCGACTTGCATCGGCAAACGTTGAATCGGGCAAGGGGATTTTCGACCAAACATGCGGGGTCTGTCATCTTTCAGCGCCGGGCCTCAAGGTTCCCAAACGGGTCAATCTTTGGGGCGTTGTAGGGCGACCAAAAGCTTCACAAGGCGATGTCCCGTATTCATCGGCTCTAAAGGAAGCGGGCGGCACATGGACCTTTGAAGATCTCAATTCCTTCATCTCAAACCCGGCATTCGCATTGCCTGGAACAGACATGATTTTCCCGGGCCTGCGGGACGAGAACCAGCGAGCAAACCTGATTGCTTACCTGCGGACCCTGAGTGACAAGCCGTCGCCGCTTCCCGAGAATTGATTGCTCCTGCGGTGCTGCATGGTGGAGGAGCGGACCCCTAAAAACGCCATCATCCGTTCCAGCTGACCAGCCCCAGCAACCTTTCGCCGAGCGGCGTCAGCTTTGCCGTCTCGGCGTTTCTCTTCTCCCACCCGCGCGGATCGCCCGCAAAGCCGGCGCGCCGCGGCGCCTCGCGCTCGCGCCAGGATCGGATCCGCGCCTCGCGCTCGCCGAGATCGCCCTCATCGGCCGGGAACATGGAGATGTACTGCGCCATCCTCACCTTGCCGTCGGACGTGTTCGGCGCCACGCCATGCGCCAGGAGCGAATTGAAGATCATCAGGTCGCCCGGGAAAAGTTCGAGCTTCTCGATCCTGTCCTCGATCCCCCTCATGTCCGGGTGGTGCGGATCGCGGCCGGCTGGCTGGGTTTTGACCCATTCATCGAAATGCTCGAACAGATAGGGCACACATTGGAAACCGCCGATATCACCGCCGTCCTGGTGAACCAGCGAAAGCACACCCTGGACCGAGATCGGCTTGGGCTCGAGCGAGGTGTCGGCGTCCCAGTGGATGAAACCAGGGGATGCGCGTCTGCCCTTGTTGGGGGTGTTGAGGTTGGCGCGGTCGATCGCGACCCACAGATCCTCCATGTCCCAGATGTCGACAAAGGCGTCGTAGACGCGGCGCGCCATGCGATTGTCCCACAGGAACTGGTGGTTGTAGATCTCGACCATGCCGGCGTTGTTGATTTCCTTCAGCGCATAGTCGCGCCGCTGGGTAACATCCCAGGTCGCCGGATCGCTGGGGTCCTTTTCCTCGAATTGCCAAAGCAACGCCTTGAGGCGCTCGACATTTTCCTTTGGCACTGCATTGCGCACGATCACGAAGCCTCGCTTTTGCCAGTGGGCGAAATCCGCCTCTGAAAGCACGCGCAGCGGAAGCGTTTTCTTGATCCTGGACAATTGGGTCGTTACCCGGCTGGACGTCGGGTGATCGTCCTTGGTGATGTCCTTCGCGTGGGCCATCGATTTCCTCCTCGATCTTGTCTTGTCGAACACGAGGCTAACCGAACGGCGGACCTGCATGTTGTCCCTGACAGGCCGTCAATGATACTATTCTGGCGTCCATCATTCTTTCTATGCCGTTCGAGGCAAATTCCTTGGTGGCACGCCATGAAGCCGTATCTTGAGAAAGTCACAATCGCCGATGACGCCTCATGGTCGATGGTAAGGGTCCCGCGCGACCCGACCATTCCCTTCGAATGGCACCATCATCCGGAGTATGAACTGACGCTCACCCTGAACTCGCGCGGGCGCCGCTTCGTCGGCGACCATGTCGGCAACTATGACGATGGCGATCTCGTGCTGCTCGGCCCGAACCTGCCGCACACATGGTCTTCTTCGGGCAAGATCGACGTGGGCAGGCCGCATCTGGTCATGGTCATCTGGTTCCGGCCCGAATGGGCACGTGGATTGACCGGGCTCCTGACGGAGCTGCGACCGGTCGCCGGCCTGCTGGAAAGATCGGCGCGCGGGCTGAAATTCTCGCAAGGCGCGACCGGGCGCGTCAGGGCGCGTATCGAAGCGATCTTCGACAAGCCGCCCGCGGAGCGGCTGCTCGACCTCATTTCGGTCCTGCTGACGCTTGCCGGGGATGACGAGGCCGAGCCGCTGACTGCGCCGTCCCGCTCGCCCTCGCCCATCGCCTCGAGCGGATCGCGCATAGATCGCGTGCTGGACTATCTGCACGCGCACTACACCGACGATCTGAGCATCGACCGTCTCGCCCGCCTCGCCGCGCTCAGCCCGTCAGGCTTTCACCGCATGTTCACGCGGCACACGCGCTTGACCCTGGTCGAGTATGTGACGCGGCTGCGCATCGGCGAAGCCTGCGCCCTTCTCACGGAAGAAGACAAGCCGATTGCCTACATCGCCGAGCTTGTCGGCTATCGCTCACTGGCCAATTTCGGCCGTCAATTCAAGGCGTTGAAAGGGCTTACGCCGCGCGAATATCGCGGCAGGTTCGCCAGCTGAGGTCTTTCTCGGAACCATTCCAACCTTGTCCCGTTCAGCCCACGGGCGAAAAAACGGGAGATAAAGATGGCTGTGAGATGTCGGATTTCCATCGACGATGACAGGGATATCGACGAGCTCGCCTTCCAGGAATTGCCGCGGGTGGGCGAAAGCGTGTCGATGCCGATCGAAGGGTCGAGCAGGGACCTGCGGGTGCTGCGCGTCGTGCATATGCCCGGCAGCGAGCAAGGCGCAACGACGATGCTGGAGCTGACCAGCAGGATTCTGTAGCGCTATCTATCCTTGGAAATCATTCGCCCAGGACAACCCCGGAAGCGATAATCCGGGCCGTCCGTTCGGTGAGCTTTTGACGCTTCACGAGCGTGGGCTTTTCGTAAGGCTTTTTCATCCTGCCGTTCCAAATCGGCGCCGCCGACAGGACGATGAACGCGCTCGCCTCAGTAGCGTTCCGGAATAAGCGGCCTCTAACAAAGCCGCGAAAAATGGACGGCGGGAGGTCTCAGGCCCTGGCGAGCAGCGCTTCGACCTCTTTGAGGGTCGGCATGGACGGCGCAGTGCCGGGGCGCGTCACCGAAATGCCGGCGACCGCGCAGGCAAAGCGGATGGCCTCCAGCGGCTCGACGCCTTTTGCCAGGGCCGCGGCCAAGCCGCCATTGAACGCGTCACCTGCCCCCGTGGTCTCGACCACCGGGCCGGCATTGACCGCGCCGACATGCTCGGATCGTTCCTTGGTGTGCAGCAACGCACCCTTCTCGCCGAGCGTCACGATGACGGCGCCGACACCCTTGGCCAGCAGAGCGTCGGCGGCGCGGCGGGCGTCGTCGATCGACGAAACCTTGATGCCGGTCAGTCCTTCGGCTTCGGTCTCGTTGGGCGTGACATAGTCGCAGAACGCGTAGATGCGGTCGGGCAGGCTGGCGGCCGGCGCGGGATTGAGGATGGTCGTCACCCCTGCTCCACGCGCGATCTCCAGTGCCTTCAATGCCGCGTCGATCGGCTGTTCGAGTTGGGTGACGAAGACGCCGGCGGACCGGATGAGCTCGGCACGCGCTTCGATGTCGGCTGGGGAAATCAGCATTGCAGCGCCCGGGCTGACGATGATGGCGTTGTTGCCGCTGCCTTCCTCGACGAAGATATAGGCAGCGCCCGTATAGCTGTCCGGCGTGTCGATGACGGCGCTTTTCACGCCCGCGTCCTTCCAGGTCTGCTTGGCCATGTCGGCGAAAGCATCGACGCCGAGGCGCGTCAGGAAGGTGATGTCGGCGCAGAGCTTGCCGGCGGCCACGGCCTGGTTCGATCCCTTGCCGCCCGGGCCGAGCTTGAAGGAATTGCCGAGGATCGTCTCGCCCAGGCGCGGCTGGCGGTCGGCGCGATAGGCGGTGTCGGCGACGAACACACCCAGGATCACAACAGGCTTGCCGGTGGCCATGTCCTTACTCCGCATCCGGCGGCACGACGCCCTTGCGGAAGGCAAAGCAGCCATAGAAGCGGCGCTCGCCGGTCTGGATCACGCAATAGGCTTTCTTGGAGCGCTCGTAGAAGGCATAGCGCTCGATCGAGATCATCGGCCAGGGCTTGCCCTCGGCCGCGTCGATCTCCTTCTGCACCTCCTTCTGCACCGGTGGGATTTCGTTCGGCTTGCCGACGATCTCCATGCGCGCCGCCGCATCGTTGACGAAAGTATCCAGCGGCAAGACCGACAGCACCGCCTTCACCACTTCGGCCGCCGTCGCATCGATACGCAACAGCTTGCCGAGCACGGTTTGCCGCGCCACGGAATCGGACGGGAAATTGGTGTCGGCGATGATCAGGTCGTCGCCATGGCCCATCGCCCGCAGCGCCTGGAGCACATCGGCATTGAGCAGCGGATTGATCCCTTTGAGCATGGTTTCCTCTTGAAGGGTTGTGTGCGGTCAGAGACGCTTGCCGGTCCCGGCGTCGAAGAGATGGACCTGGTCGAGACGCGGCTTGAGCTTGAGCGTGTCGCCAGGCTTGAAGTCGTGGCGCTCGCGAAACAGCGCCACCATCTCGCCCTCGCCGAAGCGCACGAAGGCCAGCGTCTCGGAGCCTGTCGGCTCGACCACCGAGACGGTGGATGCGACGCCGTCCGGATGGATCTCCAGATGCTCCGGCCGCACGCCGTAGACAACGGGCTGGCCATCCTCGGCGATAACTCCCGACGGCATCGGGAATGCCGTGCCCGCGATCTCGACGACCGGCTTCTCAGCCTTCTTCACAGTGCCCTTGAGCAGGTTCATCGAAGGCGAGCCGATGAAGCCGGCGACGAAAAGGTTCGCCGGCCGATCGAACAGCTCAAGCGGGGCGCCGACCTGCTCGATGCGGCCGTCGCGCATCACGACGATCTTGTCGGCCATGGTCATGGCCTCGATCTGGTCATGGGTGACGTAGATGGTGGTCGTCTTCAGCCGCTGGTGCAGCTCCTTGATCTCGGTGCGCATCTGCACGCGCAGCTTGGCGTCGAGGTTGGAAAGCGGCTCGTCGAACAGGAACACCTGCGGATTGCGCACGATGGCGCGGCCCATGGCGACGCGCTGGCGCTGGCCGCCGGAAAGCTGGCGCGGGTAGCGCTTGAGGTAGGGCGCGAGGTCGAGGATGTCGGCGGCGCGCTTGACGCGTTCGGCGACGACGGCCGGATCGGTGCCGCGCAGCTTCAGCGCGAAGGCCATGTTCTGCTCCACCGTCTTGTGCGGATAGAGCGCATAGTTCTGGAACACCATGGCGATGTCGCGCTTCGCCGGCGGCAGGTTGTTGACGACGCGGTCGCCGATCGAAATCGTACCGCCGGAAACGGTCTCCAGCCCGGCCACCATCCTCAAAAGCGTGGACTTGCCGCATCCTGACGGACCGACCAGAACGACGAACTGTCCGTCGGCAATATCGACGCTGACCTCATGCAGGACCTTGACGGTTCCGAACGCCTTGGCCACACTGCTGATCGCGACTTGAGCCATCGTCTCCCCTTTATCGTTTGCGGTGAAGCTAGCCATTGCCAACGGCGACGGCAAGTCGGTATCTTATAGATAAAAAGCCAATCTTGTTGACAAGGTAATCGATTACGCGAATAGTGGCGAGTGCCAATCCGAGAGCAGGCCTGTTATCCTGAAATCGGAGCTCCGGCGACGCAGGGTGGGGTCCCACGTCCCCGTATGATCGAGGAGAACCGAGAGACGTTTCGACGTCCGAGAGATTGGCACTTCAATTCAATGGCTGTTGTTCTGGGAGGAACCTGTAGATGAGAGTCGATCTGTATGAAAAACTGATGCGCGCCGGAGCGAACCGCCGCGATCTGCTGAAGGGCGCTGCCAGCATGGCCGCGATCGCCGCCGCCTCCGGCGCCGGGCTCGGCGCGCTGACGAGGCCGGCCGCAGCCGATGACGACCTGCGCAAGAAAATCCTGCAGATCCCGGGCGTCGGCAAGGGCCAGCCCACTGACGCCGACTTCCAGAAAGTCGGCGAGCTCTGCCTCGAAGCGACCAAGGCCAATGTCAAGGAAGGCGAGTTCGCCGGTGTCGAGCTGACCTTCATGGGCCTCAACAACCAGAACCTGCACAATGTGCTATTCCGCGGCTTCCTGAAGCCATGGGAGGCCTATACGGGCGCCAAGATCAGTTGGATCGACCTCGCCCAGGCCGACTACAACGCCCGCCTGCAGCAGTCGATCGCCACCGGCACCGTCGATTTCGACATCATCGAGATGGGTGCGCCCTTCGAAGGCGATGTCTGCGGCAAGGGCCTCACCTCCGAGATGCCCGACTGGGTCAAGAAGCAGATCGACTTCGACGACCTCGTCAACTACCTGAAGCCGCCGGTCGGCACCTGGGACGGCAAGCAGTATCGCGTGACCATCGACGGCGACACGCACAACTTCAACTACCGCACCGACGTGTTCGCCGATGCCGACCTCGCCAAGCAGTGGAAGGACAGCGGCGCCACCACCGAATGGGGGGTGCCGAAGACCTGGCAGGAAGTGCAGGCCGTCACCAAGTTCCTCAAGGGCAAGAAATTCAAGGGCCAGGACGTTTATGGCTATCTCGACGCGCCCAAGCCCTGGGGCGGTTTCGGCTTCTACTTCCTCGGCAGCCGCGCCACGGCCTACGCCAAGCATCCCGACGACAAGGCCTGGCTGTTCGATGCCGACACCATGAAGCCGCGCATCAACAATCCCGCCTGGGTGCGTGCCATCCAGGACGTGATCGACGCCCTGCCGTCCGAGCCCGCCGACCAGATCAACGCGGATCCCAACACCACGGCCTTCCAGCAGTTCCTGGCTGGCACCGGCTCGATGATCCCCTGGTGGGGCGACGTCGGCTCGAACGTCAAGACCAATGACTCCTCGGTCATCGGCGACGTCACCGGCTTCTCGATCCTGCCGGGCTCCGACGACGTCTACAACTCCAAGACCGGCAAGTGGGACAAGCTTGCCAGCGGCCCGAACTATGCGCCGAACTGCGCCTATCTCGGCTGGGGCGTCTATGTCATGGCCCGCGTCGACAAGGACGAAAAGAAGAAGAAGGCGGCATGGTCCGCCGCCGCCCATCTCGGCGGCAAGGACCTGTCGATCTGGACGGCGATGTACCCATCGGGCTTCCAGCCCTACCGCAACTCCCATTTCAACATTCCGGAATGGGTGGCGGCCGGTTACGACGAGGCCTTCATCACCTCCTATCTCAAGTCGGAAGGCGATTCCTACAACCACCCGAACGCCGCGATCGAGCCGCGCATCCCCGGCATCTTCCAGTACTACTCCGCCGCCGAGGACATTCTGGCCAACACCTTCGCCGGCAAGATGAAGGCACAGGAAGGCGCCGACGCCATCGCCGCGGCCTGGGAAAAGCTGACCGACCAGATCGGCCGCGAAAACCAGGTCAAGCTCTACAAAGCCTCGCTCGGCATGTAGGCTGGCTTGTGAGACGTCGCGGCCCGGTGGCACATCGTCACCGGGCCGCGTCTTTACCGGCTTGGCCGGTTTGATGCGTTAGAGCAATTCCAGGAAAAGTGTGAGCGGTTTTCCGTCCGGAATTGCGTAAAAACAAAGAGATAGAGCGGTTCACCGTTTCCGTGAAACGGTGAAGCGCTCTAGGGCTTGTTGAGATTCATCGTGAGTTTATGACGGCGGCAGCGAGATGGATGATGGCACTGAAACTCTGGTC
>NZ_VFTW01000030.1:0-59195 GCF_006440815.1 Mesorhizobium sp. B2-8-3 | reverse complement strand
ACCGACCAGAGTTTCAGTGCCATCATCCATCTCGCTGCCGCCGTCATAAACTCACGATGAATCTCAACAAGCCCTAGACAATCACTTCCTTATACTCCCGCACCTTGCCGTCCTGGCCGCTGATCCGCCAGGTATCGCCTTCGCGGCCCTCGATATGGCTCGCGGCCAGTGCCACCTTGCCGCCGCCGTCCGGCAGGTCGATGACATAAGTCGGGTTGCAGATGCCGGAGAGGCGCCGGCGCAGTTCGGCGACCAGCGCCTGGCCTTGGGCAATCGTGGTGCGGCGGTGCGCCATGCCGCGCGCGAGGTCGCCGTGGTGCAGATAATAGGGTTTTACGCCCAGCCGGTACATCAGCTCGCGGCAGAGCTCCTCCAGCACCTCGACCTTGTCGTTGACCCCTTTCAGCAGGACGCTCTGGTTGAGCAGCACGAAGCCCGCCTGCCGCATCGTGTGGCAGGCCGCCTCGGCTTCGGCGGTGAGCTCGCGCGGATGGTTGAAGTGGGTCACAACAGTCACCATCAGCCGGCCATGCAGCGCCTCGACCAGGCCGAGTGTAATGCGCGACGGCAGCGCCACCGGCACGCGGGTGTGGATGCGCAGAAGCCTGAGATGCGGGATCGCCTCCAGGCGGGCGCGGATTTCGGCTAGCGCCTTGTCGGGCAGCGACAGCGGATCGCCGCCGGTCAGGATCACCTCGCGGATCTCGGGGTGTCCGGCGATATAGGCCAGCGCCGGCTCCAGCGCCTCGCGCGTATAGCCGCGGCCGATCGAGGTCAGCGACTCTTTCCTGAAGCAGAAGCGGCAATAGACCGCGCATTGATAGGTGGGGAACAGAAGCACGCGGTCGGCATGTCGGTGCGTCAGCCTGGACACCGGGCTGAAGGCATGGTCGCCGATCGGATCGTCGAGCTCGCCTTCGGCGGCGACCAGTTCGTCGGGCGACGGGATCACCTGGGCGCGAATCGGGTCGTCAGGGTCGTTCCAGTCGATCAGATCGAGATAGGGTTTGGGCACGCGCACCTTGTGCGCGGTCGCGGCTTCCTGCGCGGCGGCGCGCTCGGCTGGCGAGAGCGGCAGGGACGCGAGGTCGCGGACATGGCGCACACCGGCGCGGACGTCGTCTTGCCAGGCGACGCCATTTTTTCGGGCGGAATCAGGATCGCCCGCGGCGGCCGGTTCTCTGAGGTCTGAGGTCATCGGGATCTCGGGTGGCAATTCGCGCGGGATATCGGCCCGATCGACGGCGGGGTCAATGGCGAGCGACGTCGCGGCTCCAGCAGCACCATAGGTATTTGAGCGAAATAGCTTTAGTCTGCGCTCTCAGGGGCTTCGGGACGACACAGATGAATTTCAGCGCAGGTCATGGCTACCTCCTCATCGGCGGTCTCATCCTGGTCGGCGCGGGATTGCTGATCCTCTCGCTGATCGTCAATCTGCGCGTAGCCCTCAGCGTGCGCGACGACGTGCGCCACCGCGAAAAACTGCTGGAATACTACCGCAACGTCTTCTCGCAGCTGGGGGTGATCCTGATCGGCATCGGCGTCTCGCTGTTCATCTTCTTCTTCCAGCAGAACTACCAGGACCAGCGCAAACGCGAGACCGAGCTGCAGCAGGTGCTCGCCAAGCTCGCCGCGCGCATCGCCCGCGGCGCGCCGGTCATGCAGTCGCTCGATGAGTTCGACGAGTTGCTGGATGAGGGCGGCCCGTATCTCAGCCCCGATCTCGGCGGCAAGAACACCGCCGTCAGCCTACAGGGGACAGAGCTCGGCAAACAGGCGGCCAAGATCCTCCTGGTCGAGCGCGACGTCGATCTTGGCGACTTCGAAATACTGAACCTGTCGCGCGATTTCGAATCCTCCTTCGTCGTCAATGAGCTTGATCCCAGGCTGTGGTTCGACATCGTGCGCGACGAGAGCGAGATCAAATACGCCACCACACAGCTTGCGCTCGACTACAAGGACCTGCAGCAGACGATCGGCGGCGAGCCGGCGCAGACAGGGGTCGCCGATCCCGAAAAGGGACGCAGGATCAAACAGGAGGTGCTCGACATCTTCTACGATGCCGACTTGCTGCGCCAGCGCGCCAGAAGGCATCTGGCCCGGGCCTGCTGGCTTTTCAGCCAGGGGCGCGGCTTCGTCAAAGCTGTCCCGGTCGATGAGATCGAGGCCGATGCCAAATCGCACCAGCAATGGCTCGACCGGTCGAAGCCGGTGCTGACGCAGTCGAAATCAGGCAGCGGCGACTGTTTCGCGCTGCTCCAGTACGGGCGGGCGTCCTGACCGCCCGACCGCTTTCAATCGGGGATACGCCGCAGCGTGCCCATGTGATTGTCGTCGAGGAAATCGATGGTCATCGCCGACGCTTTGCCGTCGGGGCCGACGGCAAAGCTGACGCCGGCGGGCCTGTCGGGTGTCTCCGCGTCAGGGAAGGTCATGAAGCGGTCGCCGTCGAAATGCGCCAGCGAATAGGATCGCGCCCCTGACGGTCCGAGCTTGAGCACAAGGCCCTCGCCGGCGCCCGACACCACGGCATCGCCGATGAAGTCGTTGGCATAGCGGCCGGCATAGGCGCCGGCGCGCCGGGACGGGGTCGGCCTGGGCGGCGGGCTAGCATAGGCGGCCTTGGCCGCCTCGATCATCGGGCCGAACAGCCCGACATAGATGCCGTTCCACGCCGCGATCCAATCTTTCTCGACTTTACCGTCGAAGACGAGATCGGCGAAGCTGTCGGACAGCCCCTCCGGCACTCCTGTCGGAAAGGCGTTGGCGAGGATGACGATACCGAGCTTCTCCTTTGGAAAGATCGTCACCAGAGTGCGGGCGCCGACGCTGAAGGCGCCGGCATGGCTCCAGCTCAGGCCGTGCCGGCCGAATTCGATGTTCCAGCCAAGGCCGTAGAAGGATTCGCCGCCGGAGACCGGGTTCTTGCCGCGCGTCATCAAGGGCACGTGGGTCTGGTCCAGCGCATCGGCGGCAATCAGGGTCTTGCCGGCATAGGAGCCGTCGCCGAGCAGGAGGCGTACCCATTGCGCGAGATCGCGCGCGGTTGAGCTGACGCCGCCGGCAGGCGCTTGGGCGTCCGGATCGCGCCTGATCTTGGCAGCCCAGGCGCCGTCGACCCTGACGTGGAGCGCGGCGCGATCGGCGCGCCTCATGAAGTCGGCGTGACGGGAGCTGGTCGAGGCCATGCCGAGCGGACGGTAGAGTTTCTCCTCGGCGATTTCTTCCCAGGGCTTGCCTGTCGGTTTGGCGGCCGCGACGGCGCCTTCGGTCAGTCCGAAATTGGAGTAGGAGTAGCCGGCGCGAAAGCTCGACGATGGCGGCACGAAGCGCAGGCGGTGGAGGATCGTGGCGCGATCATAGCCTATGTCCTCGAGATCGTCTCCAGCGGTGCCTGGAAGCCCGCTGCGATGCGAAAACAGGTCGCGGATGGTGAGCTCACTGGTTGGATAGGGATCGGCAAGCCGGAAGGCCGGATCTAGGTCGACGACCTTGGAATCCCAAGATACTGCTCCGTCGCTGACCAGCGCGGCTACGACCGTGGCCGAGACCGGCTTGGAGAGCGAAGCGATCTGGAATACCGTGTCGGCATCGACGGCCTCCGGCTTTCCGGCTTCGCGATGACCGAACCCCTTGAGAAAGACCACCTCGTCGTCGTGCACGACGGCGATGGCGAGGCCGGGAACATCACCATTGGCGACGGCGCCTTGCGCCAGCACTTCGAGCCTGGATAGCGCGGCAGTGATCCGCTCGGGCGTGATGGGGTCAGCCGCCGTCGCATGGGGCCAAAGTGCGAGCCCCGCGACGACGGCCCAAATCCTGAAACGACAGAGATTCCGATCAAGCCGCATGCGCGCCCTCCCCTCCCTGCATTCACCAGGCCATAGTACAGGGTGGTGCGCACGCGGCCAATCCTTGCACAACTATCCTTCGCAGCAGCTTCGGAGGATGGGCAGGGAGGGGAAACACTGGCGAAATGCGCCCCGCCCCTGTCGATCTGCCTCACCGCTCGAACTTGCTGATCGCCTCAGCCGTCACCGGGGTGAAGAAATTCACCAGATTGCCGTCGGGATCGCGAAACAGAAGCGAGCGGTTGCTCCATGGCATGGTGGTGGGTGCCTGCACCAGCGCGCCATCGATGAAACCGCCCAGCCGACGGTACGCGTCATCGACATCGGCGACGCGGAACTCGACGATGGCGCTGCGGTTCTCGGCGGGGCTAGCGACATGGTCACCGCCGAAGAGTCGAAGCGTGCGCGTGCTGCCGATCGCCAGCGTGCCGGCCGCGGTGACGAGCTCGGCGAAATCCTCGGTGTAGAGTGTGAGCTTGATGCCCGTGACCGTCTCGTAGAAGGCCACGAGCCGCTTGACGTCGGTCGTGATGATGCGGGTCGAAACGAAATTCATTTGGTCTTCTCCGTGGACTGGCCGACGAAGAAATCCTCGCGGCTGGACGCGCCCGTTCAGGCACCCTGCCCCGACTTGTGGACCAGGCCTGCTGCCACCATAGTGGCAACAGGAGACATGCCTTGCGCCGCGCCGACAGACTGTTTCAGATCATCCAGATCCTGCGGCGCTCGAGCCGGCCGATCACCGCCGGCCAGATCTCCGAAGAGCTCGAAATCTCGCGCCGCTCGGTCTATCGCGACATCGCCGACCTCATCGGACAGCGCGTGCCGATCCAGGGCGAGGCCGGCCTCGGTTATGTGCTCGACCGCGACTACGACATGCCGCCGCTGATGCTGACGCCGGATGAGCTGGAGGCGGCGGTGCTCGGCGCGCAATGGGTGGCCGACAAGGGCGATGCGGTGCTGGCGGGCGCAGCGCGCGACCTGATCGCCAAGATCACCACCGTCGTACCCGAGCGGCTGCGCCCCTTCGTCAGCCAGCCCAGCGTCGGCGCGCCGCTCAGCCGCGCGAGCCTGCCCGACGGGCTGGATATCGCGCGGGCGCGGGCCTCGATCCGCAACGGCCACAAGATCCGGATCCGCTACCGCAACGAACAGGGCGACGAGAGCGAGCGCGTCATCTGGCCGACCATGATCGGCTATGCCGAGACGGTGCGGCTCATCGCCGCCTGGTGCGAGATGCGCCAGGATTTCCGCCATTTCCGCACCGATCGGATATCCTGCGCGACCTTTCTCGACGAGCGCATTGGCTGCAGGCCCGGCGAACTGCGCAACCGCTGGAAGCGGCACATGGAGGCGCAAGGCATTCAACTGCCGCAAGGCTAAATATCGGCGTAGATCTCCAGCACGTTGCCGTCGGGATCGCGAAAGAACAGCGTGCGGTGGCCCCAGGGCCGGTCGGTCGGCCCGCTTTCGATCGCCACGCCCTTCTCACGCAACGTCTCGGCACATTGGTCAACCTGGCCCGGCGTCACACGGAAGGCGAGCTGTACGGAGAGCGCGCCCGCAGGCGTTGGCGCGTCATGGAACATCACGCCACGCTCGGTGAGCGCCAGGAGGCACGAGCCGACCTGGTAGGCGATCCAGCTCTCGCCCAGGCTAGAATGGACGCGAAAGCCCATCACGTCCTCATAGAAACGGCGCATCTCCTTCATGTCGCGGGCGAAGAGAACGGTGTAGTCGATATTCCTGATGTTTTTCATCGCATTCATTTGCGGAATCCTTTGTCCAGCGCCGCGTTCCGGTGCGGCGTGATTGTGCGATGCGCTGCCTCATTATACTGGTAGCAAGGTGGTACAAGATGAGTGGCGCTGCTGGTAGTGCCGCTACCCCTTCGAGGCACAACGATGCTGGAACGGACCGCCGAGATCGACAGGCGTAAGGAACTTGGCCGCTTCCTGCGCGCCATGCGCGAACGGGTCGAGCCGTCACGGCATGGCATCCGCACCGGCACGCGACGTCGCGCGAATGGGCTGTTGCGCGAGGAAGTCGCGTTGCTCGCAGGGATCAGCGCCACCTGGTATACGTGGCTGGAGCAGGGCCGCGAGGCCAATCCGTCCGCGCAGGTGCTCAATGCGCTCGCCGACGTGCTGGGCCTCGTGCCCGTGGAACGCCAGCACCTGTTCAAGCTCGCAAAGCCGGAATGGCGGCCTGAGGCGACGCCGCTCGACGGCCCCTCGCCCGAGCCGCACATTGTCGGATTGCTCGCCGCGCTCTCGCCCAACCCGGCCTATGCGCTCAACCGCGCCTGGGACTTCATTGCCTGGAACGACGAGGCGGGGGATTTGTTCGGCGGCTTCGATCAGGGGGATCCCGCAAGGCGCAACCTGCTGGCGCGGCTCTTCCTCGATCCCGCCTGGCGCGGGCTGTTCGCCGACTGGGAAGTGGTAGCTCGCTCGGCGATCGCGCAATTCCGCGCCGCGACCGTCGAATACGCGTCTGCTGCCGACATCCGCGCCGTGCTCGATCCACTCAAGGCGCTGAGCCCCGACTTCGCGCGCCAATGGGCCGAGATGCGGGTCGAGGAAGCGCCGATCTGGTCGAAGCGGATGGTCGGTCCGGGCGGCGAAATCGTGATCTATGATTATTTCATGCTGACGCCCGTGGGCGTGGGCAAGGAGATAACGCTGAGCCTTTATCGGAAGCGTGGATAAGGAGCGACTCTCTCCCCGACACTATACGGGGAGAGGATGCCGGCAGGTGAGGGGCAGCGCCGACGCTTGGAAAAACGAGTTCGCCGCCAACAACCACTGATGGCGCTGCCCCTCATTGCCCTGCCGGGCATTTCTCCCCGTACGCAAACGGGGAGAAAGACGCTGCCGCAATCGACCAGCGCCCTCTTTTCATGCAATCTCCTCCGGCGGCGATCATGGGGAGATGATCCGCCGCCGAGGGAGGATTGCCATGACCAAGACGCAGGCGCTGCCGCGCTATGAGGATGCCGTTGCGCAATTCCGCATCGAGGACGAGATCGCGCGTCTCCCGGCGATCCGGCGACCGGCATCAACGCCTATGTCGAATGCTGCGGCCGCTATACCGGCGAAAACCGGCTGGCGCTGCGCGCGATCTCGGCTGCTGGTGAATTGCGCGAATACTCCTTCGACGATCTGGCCGACATGGCGGGCTGCGTTGGCACCCTGCTCAAAAGTCTCGGCGTGCGCCCTGGCGACGTCGTCGCCGGCATGCTGCCGCGCATCCCTGAATTGGTGGCGTTGATCCTCGGCACATGGCGCGTCGGCGCGGTCTACCAGCCTCTGTTCACGGCTTTCGGGCCAAAGGCCGTCGAGCATCGCCTTAGCTACAGCAAGGCAAAGCTGGTAGTGACCAACCCCGCCAACCGCGGCAAGCTCGACGAAGTGGACAATCATCCGCGCATCGCCACAATTCTTGGCCCCGGCGATGCCCTTGCAGCAGGCGACATCGATTTCCGCGCGGCGCTCGCGACCGCCTCCCCCGACTGCGAGCCCGTGATGCGCAAGGGCCCGGACCTGTTCATGATGATGTCGACCTCCGGCACCACCGGGCACCCGAAGGGCGTGCCGGTGCCGCTCAACGCGCTGCTCGCCTTCGGCGCCTATATGCGCGACGCGATCGGACTACGGCCCGACGACATCTTCTGGAACATCGCCGATCCCGGGTGGGCCTATGGGCTCTACTACGCCATCACGGGGCCGTTGCAGCTCGGCATCGCCACCACCTTCTACGAAGGCGCCTTCAACGCCAAATCGACCTACGACATTATCGAGCGCCTGGGCGTCACCAGCCTCGCCGGCTCGCCGACGGCCTATCGCCTGCTGATGGCGGAAGGGCCCGAGGCCGCGGCGCGCGTCAAAGGCAGGCTGCGCGTGGTGAGCAGCGCCGGCGAACCGCTCAACCCGGAAGTGATCCGCTGGTTCGACGCCAACCTCGCCGCGCCGATCCACGACCATTACGGCCAGACCGAGAACGGCATGATGGTCAACAACCATCATGGGCTGGCGCATATCGTGCGCACAGGCTCGGCCGGCTTCGCCATGCCGGGATACCGCATGGTGGTGCTGGATGACGAAGGCAACGAGCTCGGCCCCAACCAGCCGGGCGTGCTCGCGGTCGATATCGCCAGATCGCCGCTGCGCTGGTTCGGCGGCTACCACGAGGCCGAGACGCCGGCGATCGTGGGCGGCTATTACCGCACCGGCGACACGGTGGAATATGAGCCGGACGGCTCGGTCTCCTTCATCGGCCGGGCCGATGACGTCATCACCTCGTCCGGCTACCGCATCGGGCCGTTCGATGTCGAAAGCGCTCTGATCGAGCATCCGGCGGTGAACGAGGCGGCGGTGGTCGGCGTGCCCGATCCGCAGCGCACCGAGATCGTCAAGGCCTTTGTGGTGCTGGCGCCCGCCTTCAAGGGCAGCGAGGCGCTGGCCGAGGAACTCGCCCAGCATGTGAAGAAGCGCCTGTCGGCGCATTCCTATCCGCGCGAGGTCGAGTTCGTCAGCGAACTGCCGAAGACGCCAAGCGGCAAGATCCAGCGGTTCCTGCTGCGGAAGGCCGAGTTGGAGAAGCGCAAAGCGGAATAAAGATTTGCCGCTGCCTTGATTTCCGCCACGCAAAAGCCGCCAAGTCGGGCGATGGCTCGCAAGGGTTCTTGATCGCTTACCTTGGGGTGCAGCATGCGGTTGGTTTTAACGCTTCTCTTTGCACTGGCGGGCAGCACGGCGCTCGCCGCCTCGCCGGGAGACGATTACGTCGCGGCGCGCGACAAGGCGATTGCCGACATCACCGCTCAGGAAAGCGCGAACACCGCAATCGAAACCATCGATGCCCAGAACGAGAAGGCGCTGGCCGACCTGCAGCAGCGTCTCGCCGCCATTCTCGGCCCGCTTGCGGTCAAGGGCTTTCCAACGACGGGCACTATGAACATCGAAAGCCTCAACGCTTCCGACATCGGCTATGGCATGCTGGACGGGCTGCGATACGCCCAGAGCGACGACGGTCCGAGCATCGTCGTCTCGACGCGCGGGCTGACCGAGCGCTGGCTCAAATCCAAATCGGCCGAAACGGAAGCGGATTTCAAGCTGCCCGCCGATATCGGCGCGGCGCTGAAGCTCGACAATTTCTACACCCAGGCCATCGGCAGCGACGCGGCATTCTCCGGCACGCTCGATTTTTCGCTGAAGAAACCCGACGGCGCCGATGCGGTGGTCGCCCGGCTCGGTGGCTGGACCCAGGATGTCGGACCGATCTACGACCAGCACGTCGTCGTGGCGGTCGTGAAGGGCGATCGCGTGCTGATTGCCGAAGCGCCCGCCTCGCCCGCCGTGCCGAAGATCGCGGCGTGCGGTTCGCTGTGGGCAGCCGCCGACGCCGCCGCGCAGAAAACCCAGCAGAGCGATGATGGCGCGGACCAGGACGACTCGACCGCCACCGATGCCGCCAACGCCGCCTGGGAAAAGGGCGACGCCGACTACCGCGCCTGCATGGCCCAGCGCCTGCCTGGTGATCCGTCCTTCCCGGCGCTGCTCAAGCAGGCGCAGGATCTTGCCGACGGCATGGCGGGGCAATAGCCGGCAGAGCGATCTCCGGAATTACGCAGCGATTTCTCAGCTTCCGTTCGCCCGCATGTTGCGCCGAGCAACACGCCGGGCGGTGGCGCGCCCCGCTTCCGCGATGATCCCATTGGCCTGAGGCGGGGCATCCTTGCGCGACCTTGCGTCGGTCACCCGATGCAGCCGCTCGTAAGGCAGCAATTCCCGGATGCGGGCATTGAGCGCTTCGACCTCGGCGTGCAGATCCTCGCATTCCTGCTTCTGGATATCGAGCTGGATCTGCTCGGACGCCTGCTGCAGCGAAAGCTGTGAGAGATTGGTGCTGACCGCGGACAGGTTCTTCTTGTCGGTTTCGCTCTCGTCCTTGAGAACGGCGAGCCTTTCCTCCGCAATCTGGCGTTCGGTGACGGCATCGTTCAACTGCGCCCTGAGCCTGGCGATCTCGGCCGTGGCTTCGTCGTTGTCGGCGGAGACGTGATCCAGGCGCGATTGCAGTTCCTGGATCTCAGCACGCAAACCGCGCATTTCCGCCTGACCGCGCGCCAGTTCGGCGGCACTGTCGCTTTCAGCGATCCGCGCCATCTCGGCGGTTTCGGCAAGCTTGGCTTGCGTTGCCTCCAGCGTTTTCTGCAGTCGGGTTTCCTCTTTTTCGTGGTTGCCGAGTTGGGCCATCAGCTCGGCGATGTGGGCGGTTTCGCCGGCGTGGGTTGCCGCGAATTCGTCGAACCTGTGCCGGGCCTCCGCCTCGCGCTTTTGCGCCTGCTCCAGATCGACCGAGAGGCCGACCTGCTTCTCGCGCAGCAGCTTGTTCTCGGCGCCGCGTCGGTCGAGCTCCACTGTTTTGGCCGCCAGAGCCTTGGCGATCTCGCCGAACTCCGTCTCGCGCCTGGTGCTCTCGTTGCCCATCTCCACCAGCTCCAGGCGCACGGCCGCAAGCGCTGAGCGCAGTTGCTCCCGGTCCTGAACGAGACTCGCCTCGCGCTGCTGCCACGCCTCGGCCGCGCCGTCGCGTTCGCGCTGCCTGCGGGCGGCGTCAAGCAGTTGTTCTGAAAGCGTTTTGTGTTCCGTGGTGAGGGCTAGGTTTGCCAGTTCCAGCTCGTTGGAGCGCAACACGTCGCGATGGAACACGTTGAGGACTTCGCGCGTCATATGGTGCGCGGTGGCAATCTCCGCCAGCTTCGCCTCGATCTCCTGCAGATGCCCCTGCCCGTCCCGGAAAAGCCCGGCGACGGCCTCCAGCGCGGCCAGCCGCGTCTGGGTATGCGGTGTCAGCCGCGATGTCGCTGTGCCGGACGGCTCTTCGGCAGGCGGATTCTCGTCGCTTGCCACCAGTTCCTGGCCGGCAACGGCATCGTCCTCCGAGGGCTGCTGTTCATCATCTTTAAGAACGTCCTCGAATGCTTCCGCCAGATCCGATTGGAGTTCCTGAAATTCCTTATCGACGTCCTCGGCCCGCTTGATCAGAGACTTGAAATTCATCACGGCACATTCCTTACGATCGACGACACACCTTTTACGCTCGCCCCAAGCGTACTTAACGAATTGCTAATCTATCCCTTTACCTTCGGTTCGGGAAGCCTGGGCAAAGGAAACCAGAATTAAGGTTATCGCCGGTCCCAACCTTATGCGGTTCCGCCCTAGGTGATCCCTTCTCCGCTCTTAACATATGTTAGTTTTCTCTCAGGGCAGGTGCTGAAAGCATGCTCAGCAAAAGGGAAAGACAGCGAGCTGCTTGTCATCATTCACATGAGCGATGCGAAGACTTTCAAAGCCACAAACGAGCACTAAAAACAGAGTCCCCCTGCCGACCCGATCGCAGAGCGTTCGATGGAGTCGGCTTTCCACATACCTCTCGCCGCCTCTTGTTGCCTTCCCCTCGCATCCCGATATTGTCCTGCCGAAGCCGGTCCCGCCCGGGCCGCGGCACAATTGAACAATCGTGGGATGAATCCCTGAAACGCTTCTGGCGCGTCAGGCAGAGTGGAGATTTGGGAAAGGCGAGATGACGGATCAGAATACGGAAACCAGGACATTCGAGGCGGACGTCTCGCGGCTGCTGCACATGATGGTGCATTCGGTCTATTCGGACCGCGATGTGTTCCTGCGCGAGCTGATCTCCAACGCGGCCGATGCCTGCGAGAAGCTGCGCTTCGAGGCGGTAAGCCGGCCCGAGCTGCTGGGTGACGATGCCAAGCCGCGCATCACGATCGCTGCCGATCCGGACAACAGAGAGCTTGTCGTCGAGGACAATGGCATCGGCATGAGCCGCGACGAGATGGCCGAGGCGCTGGGCACCATCGCGCGCTCCGGCACGCGCGCCTTCCTGGAGCGCGTAGAGGCCGGCAAGGCGGCGGAAGACACGCAGCTCATCGGCCAGTTCGGCGTCGGCTTCTATTCCGCCTTCATGGTCGCCGACCGGGTCGACGTCATCAGCCGCCAGGCCGGCAGCGAGGAGGCCTTCCGCTGGTCGTCCGACGGCAAGGGCACCTACGAGATAGCGCCGGCGCCGCTCGAGGCAGCACCCAAGCGCGGCACGCGCGTGGTGCTGCATCTGATGGAGGACGCCTCCTCCTACACCACGCCCTACCGGCTCGAGGGCCTGGCGAAGTCGCAGTCGGGCCATGTGCCCGTGCCGATCACGCTTGTCGAGAAACCCGGCGCCGAGCCGCGCGACATCGCCGACGGCACGGCGCTTTGGGTGCGCACGAAGAGCGAGATCAAGCCGGAGGAATACACCGATTTCTACCGCAGCATCGCCGGCCAGTACGACGAACCGGCCTCGACCATCCATTTCCGCGCCGAGGGCCGGCAGGAATACAGCGTTCTCGCCTTCGTGCCGGGATCGCGGCCGTTCGACCTGTTCGACCAGGACCGCAAGGGCCGCATGAAGCTTTATGTGCGGCGCGTCTTCATCACCGACGACGCCGACGTGCTGCCGCGCTACCTGCGCTTCGTGCGCGGCCTGGTCGATTCCGCCGACCTGCCGCTCAACGTGTCGCGCGAGATGATCCAGGAAAGCCCCCTGCTCGCCGCGATCCGCAAGGGCGTGACCAACCGCGTTCTCGGCGATCTCCTAAAGCTCGCCGACAACGATGCCGAAGCCTACGCCAAAATCTGGGAAAATTTCGGCGTCGTGCTGAAGGAAGGGCTTTACGAGGACTACGAGCGGCGCGAGCAGCTGCTGAAGCTTGCCCGCTTCCGTTCGACGACTTCAGGCGAAGGCTGGCGCAGCCTTGCCGACTATGTTGGAGCGATGAAGGAAGGCCAGAAGGCGATCTTCTTCATGGCCGGCGACGACCGCGCCCGGCTGGAGGCCTCGCCGCAGTTGGAAGGCTTTCGCGCACGCGGTATCGAGGTGCTGTTGCTCACCGACCCGGTCGACAGTTTCTGGGTAACGATGGCGCCGGAGTTCGACGGCAAGCCGTTCAAGTCGGTGACGCAGGGCGCGGCCGAGCTTGCCGATGTTGCGCTGCCCGAGGATGCAGCAAAGCCGGACACCGAGACGCCATCCGACATCGCGACGTTCCTTGCCTTCGTGAAGACCACGCTCGGCGACGAGGTCTCGGACGTGAAGGCCTCCGACCGGCTGACCGAAAGCGCCGTCTGCCTGGTCGCGCCGGAGCATGGCCCGGACCGCCAGTTCGAACGTCTGCTCAACGCCGCCGGCCGGCTCGACAAGGCCGCCAAGCCGATCCTCGAGATCAACCCGCGCCATGAGCGCGTGGCGGCGCTGGCAAAGCTCGGCGACGAAGAAAAAGCGTTCAAGGAAGACGCAGCGCACCTGCTCTACGACGAGGCGCGCGTGCTCGACGGCGACAAGCCGGCCGACGCCAAGGCCTTCTCGGCGCGCCTGGCGCGGCTGATCGATCGCGGGTTGGCGAGAGGGTGAGCCCCGGCGCCGCGCTTGCGCGGCCTGCCGGCGTCCAGTCGGAACTGGGCGCTGGCACATTTTCGGCAGCCCGCTTAGCTTTATCGTATTTCTACGGCATGAGCGGCAGGTGTTCCTATGAAGCGCATTGTTCTGGTCAGGCATTCGGAAGAGCCGGGCGACGATCATGTCCAGACGACGCTTGAGGCGAACGGCCATGCGATCACGACCGCGATGCCGTTCAAAGGCGATCCGATCGACCTCGGGTCCGTCGATGGAGCGGTGATCTATGGCGGTCCGTTCAATGTCTTCGACACCGACATACATCCGTTCCTAAACGACGAAGCCGCGCTGATCGAGCATTGCCTGGACAACGACCTGCCGCTGCTCGGCATCTGCCAGGGCGCGCAGCAGATCGCCTGGCATCTCGGCGCCGATGTCGGGCCGGTGGAAAGCGGCATCCGGGAGTTCGGCTATTTCGAGATCACGCCGACGGCCGAAGCCGGCGATTTCCTCGACCGGCCGCTCTTCCTGCCGCAGAACCATTTTCATACTTTCGCCGTGCCGTCCGGCGCCGTGCATCTCGCCTCGAGCGACACGTTCCCCAACCAGGCGTTCCGGATCGGCGACAAGACCTATGCGCTGCAATTCCATGCCGAGCAGGGTCCGGCCGGCTTTCAGCGCTGGCAGGAACGGCAAGGCGCGCCCTACGGAACGCTCGGCGCGCAGAACCGGGACGAACAGGACAGGTTGATGGCGGCCCACCACACAGCGCAGCTTGCCTGGTTCAGCGGCTTTGTGACCAAGCTGTTCGGTTGAGGCGCTTTTGGTGGGAATCCACGCATGGCCATAGACGGCGTCTGCGATCCGCGTTTTGCCGGAGTGCGCGATGCGTTCGCCTGGGGTTTCGCTCAAGGCCTCGAGCATGGCGGCGGCGTCTCGGTCGTGGTCCACGGCAGGACTGTCGTCGATCTCTGGGGCGGTCATGCGGATGCCGCGCGCACCCGCTCGTGGCGGCGTGACACTCTGGTCAACGTCTGGTCCTCGACCAAGGGCGTCGTGGCGCTGGCGATCGCGATGCTGGTGGAGCGCGGCAAGCTGGATTATGCCGCACCGGTGGCGCGCTATTGGCCGGAATTCGCGGCGGGCGGCAAGGAGTACATCACGCTCGACCAGGTGATGTCGCACCAGTCCGGGCTGAACGGTCTCGCCGTGCCGATGGATGAGGCTGGCCTGCTCGCCTGGGCGCCCTATGCCGACGCGCTTGCCGCCATGTCGCCGCTATGGGAGCCCGGCAGCCGCTGTGCCTACCATGCCCTGACCTACGGCCATCTTGCCGGCGAGGTGCTGCGGCGCGTCGACAGGCGCAGCATCGGCCGCTTCATCGCGGAAGAGATCGCAGTCCCGCTTGGGGCCGATTTCCATGTCGGCCTGCCGCAAGCCCAGGATTCCCGTGCCGCCGAGATGATCGAGGGCCCGAAGACGTCCGATTGGGTCGACTTCGTGCGCGCCTCTCCCTTTCCCCACGCATGCGACAACCCAACGCCCCGCGCATTGGCGCCCAACGACCGCGCCTGGCGCGCCGCCGAGGTGCCGGGCGGCAACGGCCAGTCAACGGCTCATGCGCTGGCGCGTATCTACGGCATGATGGCGGCGGGCGGGAGCTTCGAGGGCAAGCCCCTGATCGGCCGAGCGGCGATCGAAGAAGCCGCACGGCCGCGCTTTCGCGGCATGGACGACAGCTTCGCGCTGCCGGCTGCCTTCGCCGCCGGCTATCAGATTGAGGATCCAGTCTATGCCCGCCGCGCATCGCCGCAGACATTCGGCCATACCGGCTGGGGCGGTGCCATCGGCTTTGCCGACCCCGGCGCCGGCGTTGGGTTCGGCTATGTCACCAACCGCATGGTGGGTTTCGACGATGTGGACCCGCGCCGCAAGGCCCTGATCGACGCCGTCTACGACGCGCTCTGACGCCAGATGAAGCGCTGTCGGCCGAGGGCCGGCCCTGCCTACCCTCTCAGCCCCGGTGCTTCCTGGCCGGTGCGCGCGACATATTCGGTATAGCCGCCGCCATAGGTGTGGATGCCGTCTGGCGTCAGTTCCAGCACACGGTTGGAGAGTGCCGCCAGGAAATGGCGGTCGTGCGAGACGAAGAGCATGGTGCCTTCATATTGCGACAGCGCCTCGATCAGCATCTGCTTGGTGGTGATGTCGAGATGGTTGGTCGGCTCGTCGAGCACCAGCAGGTTGGGCGGGTCGAACAGCATCAGCGCCATCACCAGCCGCGCCTTCTCGCCGCCCGACAGCACCCGGCACTTCTTCTCGATCTCGTCGCCCGAGAAGCCGAAGCAGCCGGCAAGCGCGCGCAGCGGCGCCTGACCGGCCTGCGGAAACGAGTCCTCCAGCGTCTGGAAGACGGTGCGCTCGCCATCGAGCAGTTCCATGGCATGCTGGGCGAAATAGCCCATCTTGACGCTCGGGCCGCGCGCGACGGAGCCCTCGTCCGGCTCGGAGGCGCCGGCGACCAGCTTCAGAAGCGTCGACTTGCCGGCGCCGTTGACGCCCATCACGCACCAGCGCTCGCGGCGGCGGATCTGGAAGTCGAGGCCCGAATAGATATTGCGGCTGCCATAGGCCTTGTGGATGCCCTTCAGCGTCGCCACGTCCTCGCCGCAGCGCGGCGCCGGCTGGAACTCGAAGGCCACCGTCTGGCGCCGCTTCGGCGGTTCGACGCGGTCGATCTTGTCGAGCTTCTTCACCCGGCTCTGCACCTGGGCGGCATGGGAAGCGCGCGCCTTGAAACGCTCGATGAAGGCGATTTCCTTGGCCAGCATCGCCTGCTGGCGCTCGAACTGCGCTTGCAACTGCTTGTCGGCCAGCGCGCGCTGCTCCTGATAGAATTCGTAATTGCCTGAATAGGAGGTCAGCGCGCCGGCGTCGATCTCGATGATCTTGTTGACGATGCGGTTCATGAACTCGCGGTCGTGCGAGGTCATCAGCAGCGCGCCGTCGTAATCCTTCAGGAATTTCTCCAGCCAGATCAGGCTTTCGAGGTCGAGATGGTTCGACGGCTCGTCGAGCAGCATCACGTCGGGTCGCATCAACAGGATGCGAGCCAGCGCGACGCGCATCTTCCAGCCGCCGGAGAGTTTCGAAACGTCGCCGTCCATCATCTCCTGGCTGAAGCCGAGGCCGTCGAGCACCTCGCGGGCGCGGCCGTCCAGCGCATAGCCGTCGAGTTCCTCGAAGCGGTGCTGCAGTTCGCCGTAGCGCTCGATGATCTCATCCATCTCGTCGGCGCGGTCGGGATCGCCCATGGCATGCTCGAGCTCGCGCATCTCGGCGGCCACCGCGCTGACCGGCCCTGCGCCCTCCATGACCTCTGCCACGGCGCTCAAACCGCCCATGTCGCCGACATCCTGGCTGAAATAACCGATGGTGACGCCGCGATCGACCGAGACCTGGCCCTCGTCCGGCTGCTCCTGGCCGATGATCATGCGGAACAAAGTCGTCTTGCCAGCGCCATTCGGGCCGACCAGTCCGACCTTCTCGCCCTTCTGCAAGGCGGCCGAGGCTTCGATGAAGACGATCTGTCGGCCGTTCTGCTTGCCGATATTTTCAAGACGGATCATGGGCTCGTAGGGAGTAGGGAGTAGGGAGTAGGGAGTAGGGAGTAGGGAGTAGGGAGTAGGGAGTAGGGAGTAGGGCCAATAGTCGAATGCGCGGGATAAAGGAACCCCTCATCGCTTCTCGGCCTCGACGTAATCTATTGCCTACTGCCTACTGCCTACTGCCTACTGCCTACTGCCTACTGCCTACTGCCTACTGCCTACTCACCTCGCGTCGTGGAAGATGATCCCGACCGTATGCCGCCGCCCTGACCGCAAGCGGCTCACGCCATGGCGCAGGTTGACGCGATAGTACCCCTTCGTGCCTTGCACCGGCCGGTTGTGAACCGCAAAGATCACCGCATCGCCGCGCTTCAGCGGCACCACCTCGGCGCGGCTTTGCGTGCGCGGGCGCTGCTCGATGAGCACGAATTCGCCGCCGGTGAAATCCTCACCCGGCTCGGACAACAGGACCGCCACCTGCAGCGGAAAGGCGAGCGCGCCGTAGAGGTCCTGATGCAGGCAGTTGAAGTCGCCGGGGCCGTATTGCAGCAGAAGCGGCGTCGGCCTCACCTGGCCTTCGTCGTGGCAGCGCTTCAGGAAGGCAGCGTGTTCGGCCGGATAACGCAGCGCCAGGCCCATCTTCTCGTTCCAGTCATTGGCGACCGTGGCAAGTCGCGGATAAAGGGCCGAGCGCAGTCCCTCGATCAGGTCAGGCAGCGGATAGCGGAAATAGCGATATTCGCCCTTGCCGAAGCCGTGGCGGGCCATCACCACATGGCTGCGGAAATGCTCCTCATGCGGATAGAGCGCAGCGATATCGGCGCATTCCTCGGGCGAGAGCAGGTCCGGCATGACGGCGCAGCCATTGACGTTGAGCTCGGTGACCAGGACGCGCCAATCCTGCGCGGCGACGCGGGCTTCGGTTGAGCGGCCGGCGCGTTTGGTGTTCAGGGAATGGATGGTCATGGGTTGGCTCCATCGCTTGCTTGCCCGAAGATGGGGCGAGCGACGGGGCCAAACCACCCGATTCATGGCAAAGTGGCGAGGCGATCGAGCTGCCAATCTCCGTCCTTGCGGGGGAGATCAGCAGCTTCACTGCTGGCGATACGTCTCCAGCTCCGGATCGAGATCCACCTTGACCGCATTGGTGAACACGCAGGTCGCCACCGTGATGCCGGCGAAGGCGGTGAGGTTGATGAGCAGCGTCTCGTCGTAGCGCGCCTTGAGCGCGGCGCCCAGGTCTCGTCCGGGACGGCATTGGCGTCGGCGGCAACCGCCTTGCCGAAACCGATCAGCAGCGCCTCGTCGGCGGTTGCCTCAATCGCCTCGGGATCGAGGCCGTTCTCGATCAGCGCGCGGCGGAAGAAGGTCACCGGGATCTCGGCGCGCATCGTTTCGGCGATCGCCTTCGAAAACAGCCAGATGGCGCGGTCGTCGAGCGTGGGGCGCAGAAGATCGCGCAGCGTGAACCATTCGGCGTAGATGCGATGCGCGGCCGGCGAATGAAGCAGGATGCGCTTCATGTTTGTCATGCGGCCGCGCAGCGCGAGCTCGCGGTCGTGCTCGGCGCGGATCTCGGCGGAAGCGGTGGCGTAGTCGATCGGCGAAAGATGCGCCATCGGCCTCACCCGAGCTTCGCGTGAAGTGCCGGCGCGCCGCGCAGCGTGTTTGAGACGGTGCAGATATCCTCGGCATCCGCCAGGATCCGTTCTTTCGTCGCGGCGTCGAGGTCGCCGGCGATCGTCAGGCGAATATTGAAGGTTTCCAGCCGCGACGGCTCGTCCTTCGCCTTGTCGCCGGTCACATCCGCCCTCACCTCGCCCAGCCGGTCGGCGACCCCTAGGCGGGTGGCGGCGATGCGGGCGCTGAGCACCATGCAGGCGGCTAAAGAGGCATAGAGCAGATCGAGCGGGCTGAAGCCCTGGGCGCTCACCTGCGTGACCACATCGACGGTGCCGCCGGTCGGTGTCGTGACCAGCGGCAGGCCGACCGGTGGCAGGACGGCGAGCGCGCCGGCGTTTCGGGTTCTGACTTTCAGGTCTGCCATCGCGTGGTCTCCAATTCGGAGACATTGATAGCGGACGGGAATTCACTGAGGCAATCGCCGAGGCAGGCCGTGGGCGATTGGCGTTTCCTCGCCCTCATGAAATGGGGGAGAGGTGGCTCGGCGAAGCCGAGACGGAAAGGGGGAGCGCCCTACGAAGGCTCCCTCTCCGTCCGCTTCGCGGACACCAGTTCTGAAACGCTACTTCGTCAGGTCGAGCGCCGCCGTCAGATCCCCCATCGGCGGCTGGTCGTTGTTGCGCAGCGCCTTGTCGCGGGCGACGAGGCCCGGCAGCACCGGCAGGTCGTAGCGGGCGGTGATGAAACGCAGGATCGAGGTGGTGTCGTATTGGGTGTGGTCGACCGTGCCCATCTTCGCATAGGGCGAGATGATGAAGGCCGGGATGCGGTTGCCCGGGCCCCAGCGGTCGGCCTTGGGCGGCGCGACGTGATCCCAGAAGCCGCCATTCTCGTCATAGGTGATGACGACCAGCATATGGGCCCATTGCGGGCTCTTCTCCAGATGCGAAACGAGGTCGGCCAAGTGCTGGTCGCCCGAGGTCACATCGGCATAGCCGGCATGTTCGTTGAGGTTGCCCTGCGGCTTGTAGAAGGTGACGGACGGCAGCTTGCCGTCGTCGATCGCCTTGATGAACTCCACGCCGTCAAGGCCGCCATCCTTGATGTGCTCGGCCCGCGCGGCCGTGCCCGGGGCATAGGCCGCGAAATAGTTGAAGGGCTGGTGGTGGAACTGGAAGTTCGGCACGGGCGTGGCGTTCTTGCCGTCGAGCGCCGCCTGCCAGGCGCCCGCATACCAGGCCCAGGAAATGCCCTTGAGCGAGAGCAGATCGCCGATGGTGATCTCGTGCTGCGGCGGCAGCGTGGTGGGCGCAGCCGGATCGGCAAGTGCTGCGTCGCCGCCCTCGGCCGGCTTGTTGGCGCTCGGCTGGTAAGGCGGCTGCATGGTGTTGACGGCGTAGAAGTCGGGCGTGATGGCGCCGTCATTGGCGAATTTCGGCACGCCGCCCAGCGCCGAGGCGGGCGAGTTGTCGGCCGGCTTCAGCGTCACGCCATCCGGCTCGACAACGGCGATCTGGCCCTTCACCGGGCTGGTGTCGGCATTGGGATAGTGGGGCGCGCAGGCGCAGGCGAGCATGAAGTGGTTGAGGAAGGAGCCGCCGAAGGCGCCCTGGAAGAAATTGTCCGCCAGCACGTATTTTTTGGCGATCGCCCACATTGGCAGGTTGGAGCCGTCATAGTGGCCCATGACCAGCGAGCCGGAATCGGCCCAGGCGACGAACTTGTCGTTCCGACCGCCGTCGATCTGCATCTGCTCCTGGTAGAAGCGGTGCCAGAGGTCGTGCGTGACGACGTTGGTGCCCTCGTTGAAGCCCTTGGGATCGTCGATGGCGAAGGTGGCGTTGGCCAGATGCGCGCTCTGCGCCTCCGTCACCGCCGGCGTGACGCCCTTGCCGGTCAAGCCGCCCCAGGCCGGCGGCAGTTCGGAAAGCGGCTTGCCGTCGCGGTCGAGCTGACGCGCCTGGTCGGGCGAAACGTTGGCCAGGCCGTTGGCGCCGGGGAAGCCGCCGTAGAGGTTATCGAAGCTGCGGTTCTCGGCGTAGATGACGACGACGGTGTCGATCTTGTCGTAGCCGGGAGGAGCCGCGTGGGCAGCAGCGGAGAACGATGCCAGCGCCGTGGAGGCAAGGCAAAGCGAGAGGAAGGACCGGGGGGAGAGAAAGAATCGGGTCATCGGGAAATGCCTCGTGGCTTGGGAATGGCTGGAGGACGGCAATGCAGGAACGCAACTGCATCAATGCCGAGCTACTTCGGAGCCTTGTCACCCATGTGACATTTCCGCAGTGTCCGAACACGGTTTCGTGAGCGAGAAAGCCAGTCATCAATCCGTTGCACTCGATCCTTACGTCGCGAACGAAATCGGGCGAAGGAAATCAGGGATGTCGCCACAGACGATGGGACGGAAAAATCACGCGATCACCCTTCTGGCGGCCTCGATCGTCGGCTTGACCGCGCCTGCGAGCACCGCGGAGCGGTCCGGTGTCCACCCCGGCCCGATGTCGCGCCAGGAAGCCTTCGCCCGCGCCGACGCGCTGACGGCGCTTGGGCGGCAGATGTTCCTTGACCCTTCGCTCTCCGCCTCGGGCAAGCAGGCCTGCTCGTCCTGCCACGATCCCAACCACGCCTTCGGGCCTGCCTCGGCGGCACCCATCGAGATGGGCGGAGCCAAGCTCGACCAGCCCGGCGTTCGCGCCGTGCCGTCGCTGCGCTACCTGCAGGCGGCGCCTGCCTTCACCGAGCATTTCTACGACTCCGAGGACGAAGGCGACGAGAGCGTCGACAATGGCCCGACCGGCGGCCTGACCTGGGACGGCCGCGCCGACCACGGCAAGGACCAGGCGAGGATCCCGCTGCTGTCGCCCTTCGAGATGGGCAACAAGGACGAGGCCGAGGTGGTCGCGGCGCTGCGCAAGGCGCCCTATGCCGGCGCCTTCGAGGCGGCGTTCGGCGCCGATGTGTTCGAGCACCCGCAGGATGCCTTCGACGCCGCGGTCGAAGCGCTCGGCACATTCGAGCAGAGCAGCGCCGATTTCTATCCCTATTCCAGCCGCTACGATGCTTTCCTCGCCGGCAAGGCGCAGCTCTCGGCGCAGGAATTGCGCGGCCGCATGCTGTTCGAGGACGAAGCGAAGGGCAATTGCGCGAGCTGCCACCTCAGCGAGCCCGCCAATGACGGCGAGCCGCCGCAGTTCACCGACTACGGCCTGATCGCGATCGCCGTGCCGCGCAATCCGGCGATCCCCGCCAACGCCGATTCCAATTATGTCGACCTCGGCCTGTGCGGACCGCTGCGCACCGATTTCAAAGGCCGCGCCGAATATTGCGGCCTGTTCAAGACGCCGACCCTGCGCAACGTGGCCTTGCGAAAGAGCTTCTTCCACAACGGCTATTTCCACTCGCTGCGCGAGGCGGTCGCCTTCTACGCCAGCCGCGATACGGATCCCGGGCGCTGGTATCCGAAGAGGGCGGACGGCACGGTCGACAAATTCGACGACCTGCCAAAGGCTTACTGGCCGAACCTCAACACCGACCCACCCTTCAATGGCAAAAAGCCGGGCGACAAGCCGGCGCTGAGCGACGCCGAGATCGACGACATCGTCGCCTTCCTCGGCACGCTGACCGACGCCGACCAGGCTGGGCAATAGGGCGACCGGCAGCCAAGGAGACTGGTGGATCACGGCGTGCTTGCAGCCGGAGCCGTGCTATCCACCGCAAAAGTGTGCCAATGTGAGCCACGTCATAGGAACGCCAAGTCGCGCCTGCTATATTGCCTACCTCTTCACAGATGGAGTCTGCGATGAGGTTCGTCGCGGTGCAGGAGCCGCCCGGCGGCAGTTGGGCAGTGTTCGATGCGGGCAATGGCGCGCCGGCCGAATATGCCGGCCGCGTGCTTATCGGCCTGACATCGCGCGAGGCCCGCTGGTTCGTCGCCGCGGGCAACGACCAGGCGGCTTGGCCACGACCCGGCCGGCCAGGCGCGCACCTGCGGTTGGTCAGCGGAGGCGGCTCGCCGCCGATGCGCGAAAGGCACGGCCAAACAGGCGGTTGAGAAGACGCACTGACGGATTGATTCAAGCCGGCGCGACCTCGGTGTCGCTCCTCATTGTGCCGGCGCGTAGCGGCTCACCACCATGCCGCTGGCATAGGGCTTCGAGCCGAGGAGCTTCAGCTTGGCAAAACCGCCCTTCTCGAAGATGCGGCGGCCGCTGCCCAGAACCGCCGGATTGATGAAGAGCTGGAACTCGTCGACCAAGCCGGCGGCGATCAGCGCGGCCGCAAAGCCCGCGCCGCCGAACACGGCGATGTTGCCGCCCGCGCCTTGCTTCAGCGCGTCGACCTCGCGCGGCAGGTCGCCACTGACGACGCGGGTGCGTTCCCAGCGCGAAGCCTCGAGCTTGTCGCTCGCCACAACCTTCTCAGCCTCGACGATGCATCGCGCGAAGGCATAGAAGCGATCCTTCGGGTATTTTCTCGCCGCGTTGCCCCAATGGGTCAGATACCCCTCCTCAGCCATCTTGCGGCTCAACAGGATGGTGTCGATTGTTTGGAAGACAGCGTTGAAATCCTGCTTGAGTTCTTCGTCCCAGGCATTGTCATCGCCCCATTCCCAGAGCTGCCAGCGACGATCCTCATCGGAGCCGACAAAGCCGTCGACCGACATCTGCATCTGAAGGATGAGCTTTTTCATTTTGGGTCTCCTCGCTAGGAATTTCTGCCGTGAAGGTTCAGGCGGCTCAGCGCGAACGGGCGAAAGCCTGCGCCCAGGCTTCGAAGCTGGTCGGCGTGGCGTTTTCGGCTGAGGGTGCCTCCAGCGCCCAGCGCTCGCCTCTGTTGAAGCTTGCCGCCGTTTCGCCCAGCGCATCGGCAAAACTCGCTGATATGCCGTTGGCGACCATGCCGGCCCGCGCTTCGGCGAACGGCGCTTCATGATAGGCGACATCCTTGCCGATCGCCCGGCCCAGGATCGTGGTGGCCTGTTCGAGCGTGTAGGAACCGCCGCCGTGCAATTCGACGACGCGCCGGGCCAGAAAATGTTCGGCGCTCAACAGGGCGGCGGCGCGCCCGCCAACGTCCTTGGCGGCAATCAACGGCATCGGCAGGTCGCCGCGGAAGGGCGAGGCGAAGACGCCGGACGCCGCCTGCTCGACGAAGCCCATGCCCTTGACGAAATTCTCCATGAAGAAGGAGGCGCGCAGATAGACGAGCTCCTCCAGGCCTAGTGCGGCAAGCCGCTCTTCCATCAGAGCGGCGCCAAGCGAGGTACCCATTCTGAGATGGGCATTGAGGCCGCTGAGCAGCACGACGCGGCGCAGGCCGGCCTTGGCGATGGATGATGCCAGCCGTGCACCGACTTGGTCCTCGAACCTGTGCAGATCGGGCGTGGTGACATCGAAGGGGATCATCACATAGGCTCCGTCGGCGCCCGAGAAGGCGGCGTCGAGCGCCGCCTGGTCATCAAGCGCAACGCCGAGGCTGCGGGCGACGCCGCGTACCGCATGCCCTGCCCTGGTCAGCTTTGCCGAGACCTCGGCGCCGACCTCGCTGGTTGCACCGACGACCACCACCGTGCGGTTCGCTTGCTGGTTCATGACGCTCCTCTGTGCTCAAATGATTTACTTTCGGAACCATTTGACGCAACGCGAGAACGATGTCAATAGTAAAGTGATTTAAAAATGGAACCATACCGATGTCGACCAAGGGAAGATCCGGCTGCCCGATCAACCTGTCGCTCGAACTGCTCGGCGACCGCTGGACGCTGCTCATCATCCGCGACCTGATCTTCGCCGGGAAGAAGCACTTTCGCGAATTCCTGCAGTCCGACGAAGGCATCTCGTCGCGCACGCTGGCCGAGCGGCTGCAGACGCTGCAGGACGAAGGCATCCTCACCCGCAGCGACGACCCGAGCCACGGCCTGAAGGCGATCTATCGGCTGACCGATGCCGGCATCGACCTTTTGCCGGTGCTCGCCACGCTCGGCGCATGGGGCGGCAAATATCGACAGGCAGACGACAAGCTCGCGCAGATAGCGGATGAGCTGGCGGCCGGCGGCCAGCCGGCGCTTGAGCGGATGAAGCAGAAGCTGAGAGCCGAGCATCTGGGGTAGGCGGCTCGACCTGCCTCTGCGCGCTGGCCTTCTCAATGCCGCAGCTGGGCCAACCGCCGGCGTCTGCTATCCGCGAGCCGTTCGATCCTCATTGGACAACAATCCCCCGCGGTCCGTCAGCGAGCCCGCCCACTTCCCAGCGGCCTGACCGGCTCCTCCGCCGGAGGCTCCCCGGGCAGCCCCAATCGCAGCCGCTCCTCCTCGGCGAAGACCTCGGCCTGCGCGTGGACATCGAACACTTGCTGCGTCAGCCTGCCGCCGTCGACGACGCGCACGATCCATTGGTTATTGACGGCTTTTACGCGGACACTGTCTGGCTCGCTTGTTACCATATACAGCTCCTGCTCTTCGCTCGAAGAATTGCCTGTCTCCGACCCAATACGATCTAGCGCGCCTGGAGTTGCCGAAAAGCATGGCTTATTGGTTTTTAATGCAAAGCGGCTCGCCGTTATTCGACCTGTTTGCGAAGCCTCACGAATGAAAACGAGTATGGCGCAGCAATTGCACGTCGCGCAGCGGAATTCGACTTCGCCATGGCGTTCGGTCGGCAGCGGATTTGGAAGGCGTCCGAATGGAACTGCGGATCGCGCAGCCCGTCACTTGGCCGTGCGAGAGTGCGGATCAACTCGCCGCGCGCCGGCGGCCCGGCAGCCTTGGGGGGTGATACTGGGTTCGGCGGCCGGGCCTGACCGGAGTTTGCGAGGCCGCCGGCTGTCGTGAGGATGCGCTTGGGGCCGGCCAAGGACAAGAACGACCTAGGCCCTAGGACCAAAGGGCATAGTCAAGACGGCCGAATTGTCATTGGCCAATTGCGATCGGATTGACCGGAAATAAGGCGCGTCGCAAGCCGGCCGCGTCAAAAGCCGAAGAAATGCCGGCCGACGAGATAGCCGAGGGCCGCGACGACCAGCGGAAACACCGCCGGCGCGGCCTTGCCGAACAGCGAGGTGTTTATCTCCTTGGCAGGAGCACTGGGTTTGGCATTGCCGAGGTTTTTGGTCATGGGATCTAATTACCGGTTGGGGCTAGCTGCCGGCCGAACCATTAAATTAGCAGTTGCTTATTAAGTTTCCGGCAAGCCCGACGCTACAATTCGCAGCAATTTATTCCGATTGCTGCGTACGCTCGGCAAGCGCGAAGGCCTGAAGGTTACGCGACTTGCCGGGGTCCTGGTCGGCGTTGGCGATAATGGCGTGGAAGGCCGCGCGGGCAATATCCCTCTTCTTGGCGTCCGGGTGCAGTTTTCGCACCGCCTTGAGCAGGTCTTTCGGTTTCATATCGGGGGTGACAACGCGCATCAGCGTATCGCCTATGGCCTGCAATTCGCTGGCATCCATAATGATGAACCCTGCTTTAGCGCATCCAGCTTGGCATATAGCGGTGAGAGCGCGTCATTTTTGTGATGCCCCTCGCGGACTCGGAGCCGCCTCTGCAAGAATTTCGTGGCGAAGCGTCAGCCTTGACGCCGGCGAAGGCGCGGGAACCCTGGCGTTGTCGCCGAGTTTAGATCCCGAGACGAATTGCCATGGAAGACAAACCGCCAGCCGAAAACCCGGGAAGGACCCTCGTCACGGTGCTGGCAATCTGCGTTCTCATCTTCGCCCTGTTTTTTATCGGCTTCAAATATTCGGGGCCTGACCAGGGAGCGCTGATCGTGCCGGGCGCAGTACAGCAAGGCAGCAAGTGAATGACTGGCGAGCACCAAGGCCTGACCAGGCTGGTGGAGCGCCTGGCAATCCCCAAGGATTTCGCGCGGCTGCGAAGCCAGTGAGATCGGGCTGACTGTTCCGTGCCGCACCGAGGTCGCCCCGCCCGCCCGGCAGGGTGACTTTTTTTTGGGCGATCGTCGCGAATATGCGGCAAGCCGACTCCCCCCGAACTCCTCGCCGCCTGGCCCAGAAGTTTTTGCAACTGGCTTTTTCAGTATTCTTCAGGCTGTCGCATTTTAACCCTAATCGGCCTCTAGCCGGCCGGAGATGCTGCGGTTCCAGCCTTCACGTTTTCTTGACAGAGGCCGGAAAAACGGGCAGCAAAGCGGGTGAGGAAGAGCATTTTTACCGTGGCGCAGACCATGGAGGCTCTTTTTTCGTATGGACCGTCGCCAAATCGGCGATTGGTGGAGGGATTGGTTAACCATCTTTGTCCATCTTTTGAATCAATCGGCAACAGACGCGTGAAGGTGCAGGGGGCACCAGCGAACTGTGATCGTGACGGGTGCCAGGTCCGCAAACCGGCATGCCGATTGAGAGTGGTCGTATGGCGTTTTTGCGTTTGAAAAGCCGGGGTGACGCTCCTCATCGGGGGGTAACTTCGAAAAAGTCTGGTCATCGTTGGGTCGTGGTGCCTGCTGTCGGCGCCGCTCTCGCCCTATGGTCTGTCGCCACCTTGGCGGGGCTCTATTCGGTGAGCACCTCGCTGACCGCAGCTTCCAATGGATTGCCGCAAGGCCTGCTTTCGCCGCGCAACATCGCGCTTGGCGACCAGCGCCGGCTGATCGCCAACGCCTGGGCGCCGCGCCTTTCCGCCAATGGCGGCTACCAGGCGGGCTCGCTCATTGGCGGCTGCGACGCCGGCTGTTTCAGCCTCGCGACAAGCTTCAGACATAACGGCCAAGCTGCTGAAAAACCGAAGAATGAAGGCCACGACGGCAAGATGGCGCGCCTCAGGCTGCCGGCGCCCGACAGCGTCGCGCAGGAGAAGGTGGTGGTGGTGGCTTCGGCCGCCGGAGCCGCCGACCGTTTCGACGGCGTGGTGAAAAAGGCCGCGCTTTCGCCGCAGAAGCTTGCCGAAGCCTTTGCCCGCGCCGAGAACGCGCCGTTCCTGCTTGCCAGCCTGCCCTCGGCCAGCCGCTTCGGCGGCGCTGAGCCGGATGCCCCGGCGGAAGCCCGCTTCGGTTCGCAGCCGGCCCAAATCGCCGGCGCTTCCGAACTGGCGCTGGCGCTTGCCAACGTGGCGCAGGAGGATACGGCGGACATTCCGACCGCCGTCGCGCTCGAAAACAGCGACGCGCCAAATGTCGCCGACACCCCGGACAACGGCCAGGACGGCGAGTACCAGGTCGCCTCGCTGCCGCCGCAGGACGATTTGCCCGACACCATCGCCGTGCCCGGCCTTCGACCGCGCACCACGCTCGAGCGCGCTACCGAGGCGCCCGAACAGAACGCGGCCAAGCCGCAGAAACCAGAGATCGCGAAGCCGCAGGCGGCCAGGGCCAAGCCGCAGCCGGCCGACACCGCGCAAAGCGCGCCGACAGCGGTCTCGCCCAGGAACGGCGACCAGGCCCTGCCGGGCGTGCCGGGCTCAAAGCCGCTCGTGGCCGATTCCAAGCCCGGCAAGCGCAAGGCGCAGGCGTCAGAGATGCTTGCCTACGCCAAGCCTGACACGCCGGAAAGAGGCGGCCTCGGCAGCGCGTTCCGCAATCTTTTCAACGGTCCCTCCACGGGCAATGGCGTCGCCGTCTACGATATTTCGGCGAGGACCGTCTACATGCCCGACGGCTCGAAGCTGGAGGCGCATTCGGGACTTGGTTCGATGGTCGACCAGCCACGCTTCGTGGACCGCAAGAATGTCGGTCCGACACCGCCCGACACATACAACCTGTCCATCCGTGAATCGCGCTTCCATGGCGTCGAGGCGATCCGGCTGACGCCGGCCAGCGGCAGGAACAAATACGGCCGCAACGGCCTGCTCGCGCATACCTACATGCTGCGCGGCGGCCGCGCCGAGTCCAATGGCTGCGTCGTCTTCAGGGACTACCACCGCTTCCTCGCCGCTTACAAAAAGGGCAAGATCAAGCGTCTTGTCGTCGTCCCGCGGCTCACAAGGTTCCCCACCCAAGTCGCCCAGGAAGGCCGCCAGGGTTAAGCCGAACCTGGCCGGCGCGCTGGTCGCCGGCTGTTATCGATCCCCACTTGTTGATCCGAAGGGCTTGGCGCCAAGACGCGCCCAAGTATTTGCCGTCGCTTAAACCATGGCGAGGATCGCAACCTCATCGGAGGAGCGATAACGACCCTTCCCAGATGGTAGATATGGCGCAGCCCGGGCTTGCGGCAAGCCCCCGGCCATGGCGTATCAACGCTGCTCCGAAAAACCATAACGGAGCACGGAATGCGTATCCTGTTATCGACTTACGGCTCGCGCGGCGACGTCGAACCGCTGGCGGCGCTAGGCGCGGCGTTGCAGGCGCACGGCGTCGAGGCCAAAGTGAGCGCGCCGGGCGACGCGGAGTTTGCGGCCCTCCTGGCCCGCGCCGGCATGCCGATGGCCCCGGCCTTCGCGCCGGTGCGCGAATGGGCGAAGGAAATGATCAACCGGTCGCGATTGGCGTCGCCCGAAGACCGGGCCAGGCTCATTGCCGGCCAGGCGGCCGAGATCGTCGCCAGGCAATATGAGGCGATTAGCGCAGCCGCCGAAGGCTGCGACGCCGTGGTGGCGTTCGGTCTCTTCCCGTCCTGCGCCGCCGCGCGGCTGGTCGCGGAACAACGCGGCATGCGCTACATGCTCGGCACGTTCTGCCCAATCTGGCTGCCGTCGCCGCACAACCGGCCGCATGAATATCCAAGCCATCCGCTGCCGCCCGGCGTGACCGACAACCGGCTGCTGTGGGAGATGGACATCGGGACCAAGAACGCGCTCTTCGGCGAAGCGGTCAACGGCCAGCGCGCATCGCTCGGGCTGCTCCCGGTGGAAAATGTCCGGGACTATGTCTACGGCAATCCCGTCCTGCTCGCCTGCGACCCGACGCTCGGGCCATGGCCGGGCTCGGACCTGATCGACGCCGTCCAGACCGGCGCCTTCATCCTGCCGGACGAGCGGCCCTTCCCTGATGGCCTGGAGGCCTTTCTCGATGCAGGCCCGCCACCTGTCTATGTCGGCTTCGGCTCGATATCGGTCGCCAGGGAAGCCGGCTTCGCTGCCATCGAAGCGATCCGCGCCAGGGGCCTTCGCGCGGTCATCGCGCGTGGCTGGGCCGAGCTCGGCCCCGTCGACGACCGCGACGACTGCTTCGCCGTCAGCGAGGTCAACCAGCAGGCGCTGTTCGGCCGCATCGCCGCCGTCATCCACCATGGCGGCGCCGGCACGACCGTTGCCGCCGCGCGGGCGGGAGCGCCGCAGGCGATCGTGCCGCAGATCGGCGACCAGCCTTACTGGGCGCGGCGGGTGGCCGAACTGGGCATAGGGGCGGCGAATGACGGTCCGGTGCCGAGCGCGGAGTCGTTGGCGGCGGCGTTGGATGTGGCGCTGGCGCCCGAAACTAGCACGCGTGCCGCGGCAGTGGCCGGCAAGATCCGCGCCGACGGCGCCGAGGTGGCGGCAAGGCTGCTGATTGAATTGGCGGGGCAACCTAGCCGGTGAACTCATTGCGTCGTTAGTTCCGCCAGCGCCCTTTGCAGGGGCGTCGGCGAGACCTGGATCGGGCCTGAGAAGGGACTGTCCATGTCGATGATCAAATAGACCGCCGCCGCCGCCAGCGCTCCGGAAACGAGGCATGTGAAGACGACGGTGCCATTGTGCGGTGCCCGGAAGCCGAAGCTGGCGAAAATAAGCGTCAGCCATGCCACGAGCAGCACGATCAGCGGCGCAGGGATGGCGCCCTCGGATTGCTCGGCCAGTATCCAGCGCTGCTCGATCAGCTTCTGGAGTTGCTGCGTCGCAGCCTGTTGCGCGGCGGTCTGCTTGGCATCCGCGGGCGTCAATCCCGCCAGTATGTCTCCGACCTGATAGAGCAGCAGTTCCGACAGCCTGTTCGGGACGACGGTTGTGTCGCTGTCGGCGGTGGAGGTGTCGACGACGCGCTGGACATAGGCAGCGAGCGACTGCCGGGCGCTGTCCGCCTCCGGCCCGTAATGCCGGAGTGTTCGGTCGAGCAGAATAATCTCGGTGGCGAAGGTGTGTACGTTGCCGTTGATGGACTCAAACGTGTTCTTGGCCGAGTTGATCATCAGACCGAGCATAAGCGAGGACATCACCACGAAAAGGTTCGCGGCAAGCCGCACCACCGCGCTGGTGTCGTCCCTAAGGTGGTGAGCGGGGAAGCGCTCGTGCACCATCAAGCTGACCAGCGAGGCCCCGGCCAGGCAAGCAAAGATCGCTGTCCCTACAAGCACTTCGCCCATGGCTGACATTGTAACCGAGGCGCGGCGCTTGCCAATTGGCTGTGCGAGGGTTGAATTAACGTCGAAGCATAAGGACGTATATCGCTGGCCGGTAAGGCGACTTTCATGCCGGGCTCCATGCACAGCGAGGCGAAGGTCGAAAACCGCTTTCAATACCGGGCGAAGGCGCTATCTATGGCGCGGGGCGGCTCCCAATCACACACGAGGCTATCCATGACAATTCGCGCTGTCGTCTGGGGCGAGAACATCCATGAGCGGACCAATGAGGTGGTCGCCGGCATCTATCCGGAAGGCATGCACGCGACCATCGCCAAGGCGCTGAATGCGGACAAGGCGATCTCCGCCTCGACGGCCACGCTGGAGCAGCCCGAGCACGGCCTGCCGGAATCCCGCCTCGCCGAAACGGACGTGCTCGTCTGGTGGGGCCACAAGGACCATGGCGCGGTGACCGACGAGGTGGTCGAGCGCGTCGCAAAACGCGTCTGGGAAGGCATGGGACTGATCGTGCTCCATTCCGGCCATTTCTCGAAGATCTTCAAGCGGCTGATGGGCACGCCCTGCACGCTGAAATGGCGCGAGGCCGGCGAACGCGAGCGGCTTTGGGTGACGAGCCCCAGCCATCCGATCGCCGACGGCGTCGGCGAATTCTTCGAGCTCGAAAACGAGGAAATGTATGGCGAGCAGTTCGCCGTGCCGGAGCCGCTGGAAACCGTCTTCATCTCCTGGTTCCAGGGCGGCGAGGTGTTCCGCTCGGGCCTGACCTACCGGCGCGGCGCCGGCAATGTCTTCTACTTCCGCCCCGGACACGAAACCTATCCGACCTATCACGACGCCACCGTGCAGAAGGTGCTGCGCAATGCGGTGAGATGGGCGCACAACCCGCAAGGGTCGAAGCCCGCAATCCTCGATGCGCCGAATGTGGCGGTGGAGAAGGCGCTGGAGCCGATCGAGGAGCGCGGGCCCAAGCTGCATGCACATGGCGAGGTCGGTTTCCGCTAAAAAGCGCCTTTCCGCTTCGTTTGGGATTGCGCGAAAACAGCGCCCGGGTCACATTCGCACCGTTATTGAATCGAACCAAATCGCTCAAGGGGAAAAAAAATGCGGCTTTTGATACTCGGTACCGGCTGGATGGCGCAGGAACATGCCCGCCGCTTCGGCGCCATCGAGGGCGTGGAATTGGCGGCGGCCGTCGATGTCGACGAAAAGCGCGTCGGCGAGTACGCAGACGGCTTCAAGATTCCGAAGCGCTTCACCTCGCTGGAGGCGGCGCTCGACTGGGGCGATTTCGACGCGGTCGCCAATGTCACGCCGGACCGCATCCACCACCCGACCACCCTGGCGCTGGTCGCCGCCGGCAAGCCGGTGCTGTGCGAGAAGCCGCTGGCCGAGAATTTCGGCAGGGCGAGCGAAATGGCCGACGCCGCGGAAGCCGCCGGCATCGTCAATATGGTCAATCTCACCTATCGCAACGTGGCCGCGCTGCAGAAGGCGCGCCGGATGGTGCAGGCCGGCGAGATCGGCACGGTGCGCCATGTCGAGGCCTCCTATCTGCAGAGCTGGCTGGTCTCGAAATTCTGGGGCGACTGGCGCATCGATCCGAAATGGCTGTGGCGACTGTCGCGCGGCCACGGCTCCAACGGCGTGCTCGGCGATGTCGGCATCCACATCCTCGATTTCGCCAGCTATGGCGCGGCGCTCGACATCGACCATGTGTTCTGCCGGCTGCGCGCCTTCGACAAGGCGCCGGACAACCGCATCGGCGAGTACCAGCTCGACGCCAACGACAGTTTCGCCATGACGCTCGATTTCTCCAATGGCGCCTTCGGCGTGGTGCATGCCAGCCGCTGGGCCACCGGCCATATCAACGAACTGCGCCTGCGCATCCATGGCGACAAAGGCGCCATCGAGGTGGTGCACAATCTCGAGGGCTCGGCTCTGAAGGCGTGTGTCGGCAGCAATGTCGAGAACGCCAAATGGGAGGAGCTCGATGCCGGCACGGTGCCGACCAACTACCAGCGCTTCGTCGAGGCGGTGAGGAGCAGCGTGCAGGCCGAGCCGACCTTCCGCCACGCGGCGGGCCTGCAGAAGGTGCTCGACCTTGCCGTGGTGTCGGATGAGAAACGGGCGGAGTTGAGGGCGAACGCTGATACGCAGTGAGCCCGAAACTGCTGATCTCCCCCCTTGCGGGGGAGATGCCCGGCAGGGCAGAGGGGGGTGCTGTCCCGCCGACCTTTCAGCTGTTTGTAGTTGCTGCGTCTGCGGGTTATTGATGGAAAGTCGCCAGCGTTGGCGTTCCTTCACACCCCCCTCTGTCCTGCCGGACATCTCCCCCGCAAGGGGGGAGATTGGCTGTTGCTACGCTCTGCGATAAATCGCGACCGCCGCCGCCACAAGCGTCGCATTGCCGTCCGCGACACTCCCGTCCGGCAATTCCTTGCCGTCCTCCAGCCCGACCCGGGTCGACAACTTCCGCGCGGCCGCCCTTTCCACGAACGGCCACACCGTCGCGTTCTCGCCATGCAGCAGGATGGAGCGGCAGATGCCGGCGCGTTGCAGCACCTTCTCGATGCCGTCGGCCACCGCAAAGGCCTCGTCCAGTGTCTGCTCGGAAATCTCGATCAGTACGCGCAGCACCCGGCCGCCATGGTCGAGGCCGGCCAGTCGTTCGGCGTCGGCGATCGACGCCAGCCCCGCCTCGATGCCGATGCCGCGCTGGCGCAGGCTTTCCATGACCACGGGTGCGGCCGTTTCGCTGAGATTGACCGAGGCATAGTCGGGCAGTTCGCGCCAGCCGGAGATGGCGACAAGCGTGCGCAGGTCGTCCTGCTCGATCCAGGCGCCGGTGGAGACGCCGATCAGCGTGCCCGGGCAGGCGCGGCGGAGTGCCGCGACCGTCCTGTCCATCGCTTCCGGCGCCAGGCTCTCTCGCCCGTCGGCGCCACGTGCATGGACGTGCAGCTCGGCCGCGCCCGCAGCGATCGACGCGGCGGCGTCGCGCGCCATCGCTTCGGGGTCGAGCGGCAAGGCGGGGTGGAAGTCGGCGGGTCGGGCGCCGTTGATGCAGGCCTGGACGATCATCCTTGCGGCATTCCTGTTTCGGTTGGCTGAAGCCTAGCCCAGGATCGGAGTGGCCGGAACCGGAACGATGCAATCTCCTGACAGGCCGCGCGACCAATATCTCCCTGGCCTGCGACCAGAGGGATAGACATTCATCGCGGGCGATCGCCGAACTTCGACAACCCTTACGCCGGCACGCGCTTCAGCGCCTGCGCCATGCAATGGATGCCGCCGCCGGTCTTGGAGATTTCGCTCATGTCGACGGCCGCGACCTCGAAGCCTTGAGCTTTCAGCTTCTCGATCAACGTCTTGCTGGAGGTCGGCGCGATCACCCTATCCTTGCCGAGCGACATGAAGTTGCAGCCGAGCGCCATCGTGTCCTGGAAGGGCACGTCGATGATCTCGTGGCCCTTGCCCTTCAGCCAGTCGACGATGCCGGGCTCGGTGCAGGCAAGGCAGACGGCGGTGAGCTTTTCGGCGATCGGCACCACCATCAGGTCGATATGGACGTAATATTCGTCGATGAAGGCAAGACGCGTCTCCCAGCCTTCCTTCTCGAACCAGTTCTGCACCTGGCGCGCGCCCTCTTCCTGGGTGCGGGCGCCGCCGCAGCCGATCAGCACCACGCCCTCCTCGATGACGTTGAAGTCGCCGCCCTCGAAGGTGCCGGCCGTCACCATGTCGTAGATCGGGATGCCGAGTTTTTCATAGGTGCGGATGGCGGCGTAGTTCTCGCCGCGCCGCCACCAGTTGGCCATGGCGGTGATGAAGGCGCCGTAAGGCGTCATGACGCTGGAGTCGCGCGAATAGACCTGCATCGGCAGTTCCGGCGTCGGCTCGTGCCAGTGGATGTTGACGCCGAAATGCTCATAGGCCGCGACGAGGTCCTTGTGCTGCGCCTGCGCGATCTGGACGTTGCAGGGGGCCTCGCGCAGATATTTTCTCGACAGCGAACTGGTCGACAGGTGGCGCAGGAAATTGGGCGAGCCGAGCAGGACGTCGGTCAGCACGTCGGTCTCATTGGCGAAGCCCCACGCGGTCAGCGGCTTGGTGCCGCCATTGGGGTTGCGGCGCTGCAGCGAGAACGGCTCGGCGACGATGCGGTCATGGACAGTCATGGAGTTCTCCTCGAGCTGGTGTCGTTGTTGGTCAGTTATGCGGTGGAAGCGGCCGGGATCCACCAGTCGCGCCCGCGCGGCGTGGTGACATATTCCGGCCAGCGGAAGTTGATCGGCGGTTCGTAGTCGCATAGCGGCGCGATCCAGTTCGAGCCGCCGACGCCTCCGCCAGTTCGCTTGACGAATTCGTCCATGGCGGCGTCGCGCGCGGCCTTGTCTTCCAGCAGGCGCAACGCCGTCAGCGCGACCGTCTTGGCGGCGCAGGTCACCATCGGATCGATGGTGGCGGAAATACCGCCCAGCGCGTTCATCACCCACGCTGGATAGGCGTGGCCGTTTGCCGAGCGCAGCGCCGGACGGGCGACATAGAAGCGCGAGGTCGGCGCATGCCAGCTCATGTCGGTATAGTCGTCAGAGGTGGAGTTCGGCTGCGACGGCGGCAGGTCGCGGCGCAGGATCGCTTCCGCGTCCCGCGGCGAAATCAGCCGCTCCAGCTCGTCGATGAACGGGTTCTCGGTCGCCTCGCCGCCGGCGTTGACCTGGACCTCGCGGGCGATGGCCTTCGCCGCCTCGTCCCAGCGCGGCGCGCCGACGGTCGAGAGTGACTGATAGGTGATGTCGGCCATGGCGTGGTTGGCCAGTCCTGGGCGCGACTTCGATACCCAGTGGCGCTCGTAGCGGCAGCCGCTCATCTTGGCCGCCGCTTCCGCGTTGCGGTCGAGCATGGCGGTCACCTGCTCGGCCATGGCAATGGTCGGCACGCGGATCATGTACTGGATCTCGGCTAGGCCTGCCGGCAGATTGTCGGCCGTGGCCTGCCCTGCCGTCAGGATCGCCTCGCTGATCGACCAGCCGCCCTGATGCGTCAGCATGGAATCGCGCAGCGCCTTGGAGGCCATGTACATCATCATCAGCGCATCGTTGGCGCCGGGCGCCCGGACCGCCGAATGCGCCTGCGGGATCGGTGCGCCGTCGCTGGCGCGAACCCAATTTTCCGGTTGGTCGCAGACGAAGCGATAGATCATCGAATAGGCGGCGCCGCAATGCGTGTCCCAGCGCGCGGTGTTGCAGAGCGGCAGTATGTAGAAGGGATGGAAGGAGATCATGCCGGCGAGGCCGTCATAATAGCCTTTTGCCGCATGGATCGGCTTCGAGCCCCTCACCTTCTCGGCCGGCTCGCCGGTGAAACGCAGCGTGCCCTTGATGCCATGCTCCAGCATCGCCGCCTTGGTAGCCAGAAGCCCGCCGAGGCTGCCGATGCCGAGGCCCGAATGTGGATCGGTGTGGCCGCCGGCCTCGACGCCGAGGCCCGGCCTCGCGCGTTTGACCGTCGCGGCATCCTGGCAGTTGCCGGGCACGGCATCATACTCGCCATACATGCCGATCACCGGACCGTCGCCATTCGTCCAATGGGCGCAGAAGGCCGTCGGCATGCCGCCCGAGCCTTCCTCGACCGAAAAGCCTTCGCGCTTCAGCCGATCGACATACCAGGCGGCCGATTGATACTCGCGCCAGGCGGTCTCGCCGAAATCGAAGATGGTGCGCGTCCATGCCGACAGCAGCGGCTGGATGCTGTCGATGCAGGCGAGCGCGGTTTCTTGCGCCGAAGTCGTCACCGGTTTGTCCATGGCTCAAAGAAAGCAGTGAAGCGGCTCATCAAAAAGTGATATGTTTTCCCGGCTCGTGCAAATTCGGTTCACCTGAGGCCTCTTGCGAATACCTTCCACGCAGGCGCTGCGCGCCCTCGACAGCTTCGCCCGTCACGGCAGCGTTTGGCGCGCCGCCGACGAGCTTCACCTCACCCGAAGTGCTGTCTCGCATCAGTTGCGACTGCTCGAGCGCGATCTCGGCTTCGATCTCTTGCAGCGCATCGGCAAGGGCGTGGCGCTGACGCCGCGCGGTCAGCGCTATGCTGCCGATGTCCGGAAGGCGCTGACCGTGCTCGGCGACGCGGGAACGCAAAACAGCGGCGCCGGCGTCGGCGGCTCCTTCGGCATCTCGTGTCCGCCGGGCTTCGCCTCGATGTTCCTGTGCACGCATATCGGCGAATTCCAGCAGATGTATCCGGACGTGGCGCTCTCCGTGCTGACGCCGCGGCGGCTCGACGAAGTCTCCAACCCGGAGGCCGACGCCTTCATCGCCTTCGGCGTCGGCAACTGGCCGAACCGGGCGGTGGAACTGCTTTGCGAAGTCCACTTCACGCCGCTGTGCAGCCCAACCCTGCTCAACAAGATCGGCGGCTTTTCCAAACCCGCCGACGTGCTGCGCGCCAATCTCCTGCATCTTTCCGACACTGAGGACTGGGCACGCTGGCTGGCGCTGTCCAAGGTGGAAAATCCCGATACCGAAGGCGGCATCTTCTTTTCCGACATGAACCTCGTCTTCTCGGCGGCGGTCGCCGGCCAGGGGATCGCCATGGGCGACGAACTGACTGGACGCCGGGCGTTGAGCGAGGGCCGGCTGGTCAAGCCGTTCGAGGCGTCGGTCCCCTCGCCCCGTTCGTATTACCTGGTGTTCGAGCATGCGAAGGCCGGGCATCCGGTGCTGAATGCGTTCAGCGACTGGCTAAGGGCGAAGTTGTTGGAGAACAGGCTTTAGATTGAGCGGGGCGATGGAGAGCCAATCTCCCCGTGGGGGAGATTGGCAGTTCCAGCGCCACTCCCCCTCAGACGTGAATCGAATTTGCCGATCAGGCGAAAACTATTCGGTTGCGGTGAGCCGCAGCCATGCCTACGATTTCATTGGGAACTGAGGAAAGAGCCAGGATGCAGCAACCCGGCCGGGCCGCGGAGATCAAGGCGAACGGGATCGGCAAGAGCTTCGGCTCGTTCCGAGCGCTGGACAATCTGTCGCTGGATATCGGCCGCGGCGAGTTCCTGACGCTGCTTGGACCTTCAGGTTCCGGCAAGACCACCTTCCTGATGATCCTCGCCGGCTTCGTGCAGCCGAGCGAAGGCAAGCTTTTCAGCGACGGCGTGGACATAACCAACCGGCCGGCCGAACAGCGCGCCGCCGGCATGGTCTTCCAGGGCTACGCTTTGTTCCCGCATATGAGCGTGGAGCAGAACATCGCCTTCCCGCTCAAGGTGCGCAAGAAATCCGCCTCGGAAATCAAGCAACGTGTCGGCGAGATGGTCGAGCGTGTCGGCCTCAAGGGCCATGAGAAGAAACTGCCGGCCCAGCTTTCCGGCGGCCAGCAGCAGCGCGTGGCGCTGGCCCGCGCGCTGGTGTTCGAGCCGGGCGTGCTGCTCCTCGACGAGCCGTTCTCGGCGCTCGACAAGAGCCTGCGCGGCCAGATGCAGGCCGAGATGAAGCGGCTGCACCAGGAAACCGGCACCACCTTCGTCTTCGTCACCCACGACCAGAGCGAGGCACTGGCGCTGTCGTCGCGCGTCGCCATCTTCAACCACGGCAAGCTCTTGCAGGTCGGCAGGCCGGACGAGGTCTACGACCGGCCGGCCAACCGCTTCGTCGCCGAGTTCCTGGGCGAGATCAACATGCTGCCGGTGAAGGGCGTGCGCCCCGCCGGCAGTGGCGCGACCGGGCTCTGCGAGGACCGCGCCGTCAACATGCGCTGCAAGGCCGAGACGATAAAGGGCGACGCCATCCTCGCCATCCGACCCGAGGACATGTCGATCGCGCCGGAAGCATCGGTCAACGAGAACGGCATCGCGGCGACCGCTGTCGCCTCGACTTATCTCGGTGCCGCGACCAAGCTAGACCTCACCACGCGCCAAGGCGCCAAGGTCACCGTCTCGGTGCCGAACGAGGTCGCGGCCGCGGCCTTGAGCAAAGGCAATTCCGTCTGGCTGACCTGGCCGGCGGAAAAAGGTTTCCTCCTTCCGGATGGAGGACAATAGAGCGCGCCGCCGCGGCCTGAAATCGCCGCATCGGCTTCCGGTTCAAATCAACGACAACAAGGGGAACTGACATGAACGACGATATGAACAACAAGACTCGGAAACAGGCAATCGAATCCCTCGCCGAGCGGACCAAGCGCGGCGAGATCTCGCGCCGGCAATTCGCGCAGCTCGCGGGCCTCGCGCTCGCCGGTACGCCGATGCTTTTGCGCTCGACCGGTGCTTTCGCCGACACCAAAGGGCTGGTGCTGGTGAACTGGGGCGGCGACGCCATCACGGCTTACGACGCAGCCTATGGCCAGGCCTTCACCAAGGACACCGGCATCCCGGTCAAGATGGACGGCTCCGGCCCGACCGAGGGCGCGATCGCCGCGCAGTACAAGAGCGGCGCGCCGACCTGGGACCTGGTCGACGTCGATCCGTTCTCGGCCATCACGCTCGGCGGCCAGGGCATGCTCGAGCCGATCGACTACAAGGTCGTCGACAAGAACAAGATGCGGCCGGGCTTCGGCTGGGAATATGCGGCGTCGACCTACTTCTTCTCCTATGTGATCGCCTATGACTCGCAGAAGTTCGGCTCCAACGCGCCGACCGGCATGGCCGACTTCTTCGACGTAAAGAAGTTCCCCGGCAAGCGCTCGCTCTACAAATGGGGCGTGTCGAGCTGGGAAGCGGCCCTTCTGGCCGACGGCATCGCGCCGGCCTCGCTCTATCCGCTCGACCTGAAGCGCGCGCATGACAAGATCGCCGCCTTCAAGGAAAACGTCGTCTCCTACTGGGGTGGCGGCGCCGAAAGCCAGAGCGTTCTGCTCAACGGCGAGGCCTCGATGGCGATCGTGTGGTCGACCCGCGCCTCGCTGATCGAGCAGGATTCGGGCGGCCAGATCAAGTTCATCTGGGACCAGGGCCTGATTTCGCCCGGCGCGCTCGCGGTGCTGAAGAACAACCCCGGCGGCAAGGACGCGGCGATGAAGTTCATCGCCAGCGCGCAGGATCCGCAAAAGCAGCTCGTCATGTTCGACAAGCTCGGCCAAGGCCCGGCGAACCCGGCGGCCGACGCGCTGATTCCGGCCGACAAGAAGCGCATTAACCCCGTCGATCCGGAAAACATGAAGAAGCAGATTCCGCTCGACATGGAGTGGTACGCCAAGAATTACGGCGCCGCACTCGACGAATACACCAAGATCATCTCGGCCTGATCGGGCCGAGATTTTCCAACCGATGAGAGGCACCCTCTCCGACAGGATGGGCGCGGCGCTGCTGATGGCGCCGCTGCTCCTGTTCCTTATCCTTGCCTATGCCTGGCCGTTCCTCGGCGTGGTGAAGTGGAGTTTTACGCTTCCAACGCCAGGGCTGGAGCAATACCACGCCCTGCTTACCGATGACCTCGTGCAGTCGGTGTTCATCCGCACGCTGCGCATCGCGGCGATCGTCACCGTCGTCTCGGTCGCCGCCGCCTATGCGATCACCGTTGTCTGGGTGCGCGGCAGCCCGACGCAGCGCGTGCTTGCCGAATTCTGCATCCTGGTGCCGTTCTGGATCTCGGTGCTGACGCGCGCCTTCGGCTGGGTGGCGCTGCTCTCCAACCGCGGCCTGATCAACACCTGGCTGCAATCGATCGGCTTCATCTCGGAGCCGCTGACCCTGGTGCGCAACGAGTTCGGCGTCATCGTCGGCATGTCGCATTTCCTGATCCCCTTCGCGGTGTTCCCGCTGGCGTCCGCCATGCGCAGCCTGGACGAACGCGTGCTGCTCGCGGCGCGCGGCCTGGGCTCCAGCCGCATGCGCACTTTCTGGACGGTGTTCGTGCCGATGACGCGCTCCGGCATCATCGGCTCGGCGCTGATCACCTTCGTCTTTTCGCTGGGCTTCTTCGTCACGCCGGCAATCCTCGGCGGCGGCCGCAGCGTGATGATCGCGGAGCTGATCTATCTGCGCATCTTCCAGAGCCCGGACTGGGGGCTTGGCGCGGCGATCAGCGTCGTTCTGGTGGTGTTCGTCGGCGCGCTGATGGCGCTTCTGTTCCGCTACGTCAAACCGAAGCAACTGGTGTAGCGCGATGCCGACTTATCGCCCCGGCCCCGTCTCGCTCATCCTCGCCGTGCTGGTGGCGCTGTTCCTGCTTATGCCGCTGCTTGCCGTCATCCCGGTGTCGCTGACGCCGAGCCGCATGCTGACCATGCCGACCGGTGAATTGTCGCTGCGCCATTACCGCTCGCTGATCGAGGATCCGCGCTGGCTGGAATCGATCCTGCTCTCGCTCAGGATCGGCGTCGTCAGCAGCATCCTTTCCACCGCGCTTGCCCTCACCTTCAGCCTCGGCGTGTGGATGTTCCAGCCGCGCTTCACCGCCGCCCTTGTCGGCTTCGTGCTGTTGCCGATGGTGGTGCCGCCGGTGGTCTCGGCCGTGACGCTCTATTTCCTGCTCACCTCGGTCTCCGGCCTCACCTCCTTCTTCGGCTACGATACCTGGCTGGGTGTGGCCATGGCGCATTCGGTGATGACGGTGCCTTTCGCCACGGTGCTAATCCTGGTGTCGCTCAGCCAGCTCGACCGCCGTATCGACCTTGCCGCACGCGGCCTTGGCGCCAGCGTTTGGGAACGCGCGACGCGCGTCATCATGCCCAACATCAAGTTCGGCATCGTCACCGCGGCGCTGCTCTCCTTCGTGCTCTCCTGGGAGGAGATCGGCGTGACGCTGTTCATCACCTCGGTGAACGCCATCACCCTGCCGCGGCTGATGTGGATGGGCCTGCGCGACAACATCGATCCGGCGATCGCGGCGCTTTCGGTGATCCTGATCATCATCACCGTACTGGTGCTCGCCGTGCGCAGCGTCGTCACAAGGCAGCGAACCGCACGCTAAACGGCCCGATCAGACAAACCTGACCGAGACACGGCCGAACCTGCCCAAATCGCCGGTGACTTCATCGCCGGGCTCGACTTCTATCGGCTTGACGCAGGTGCCGGTTATCACCACCTGCCCCGGCTCGAGCGCTATGCCCAGGCCCGACAATTCGTTGACGATCCATTGAAGGGCAATCCGGGGGTCACCCAGCACGGCCGCCCCCGATCCGTCATGGCGCGACTTCCCGGCGACGAACCCGACCACCGGGTGCTTTGCCAGATCCACATCGCGCCAATCGTCCTCCACGGCCTCGCCGATGACGAACAGATTGGCGCAGGCATTGTCCGCGATGAGCTGCGCCGCGCCGACCGCGCAGAAATCGTCGTATCGCGAGTCCGGTATTTCGATCGCCGGGTGCAGGGTCGCCACGGCATCCATCACCTCGGCGATCTCATAGGGCTCGGCGCGCGGCTGCATCTCGCGGCCGAAGCGAAAGGCGAATTCGATCTCGGCCACGCGCATCCTGCTCGTCGCCAGCGAAACGGCTCCGCCGACATCGACCGCCTTCTCGGCCAGCAGGCGCCCCGCCATCGGACCGTCGACGTTGATATGCCTTTGCCCGGCCAAGCTGGTGGCGGCTATTTTCCAGCCGAAAAGCGGAGCCGCCGAGCGGTCCATCACATGGGATTGGACGGCATAGCCTTCCGAGCGCGTTTGCGGCCGCACCGTCTCGGGTATCGCATCGAGACGGGTGCCATTGTCCCAGTGGGCCACCAACAGGCGCGAAGCGGCCTTGGCTTTTTGCGTATCGAACATCGACAGCACCGAAGATCAAAAAATGCCACGCCGCCCGGCGCTTCGCGGATCAGGAGCCCGGCTGGGACCATTGCGCAATGTGAACCAGGCGAGACGATAGGCGACGGGGTATCGAGAGTCCACATTGCCAGTCGGGAGCTTCCCGACGACACCAAGCCGGTGATCGCCCTTGGTGAGCGCGGCAAGGCACGGGACCGCAAAACGAAAGAGGCCCGCCGGGAGCGGCGGGCCTCTTACGGAGCCGAAGTGGAAGCTCGGCGCCGTCATGATCCGGGGGTGTGGATCGACTCGAAATATAGCCAACAGCGCCCGGCCCGGCGACTTACAAATCTGTAATCTTCGGCCCGGCAGGATCAGGCGACACCAACAAAAAGAGGCACGTTATCATAGTCTTGCGAGCGTCCGCGATCGCGCCGTCACGGCGCCTTCAATCAAAAGTGATGGAGCGGAAACCGGCTGACTACCGATTCCGCGGCAACATTCTGGTCAGCACCGTGTCCCGGCGAATGAAGTGGTGATAAAGCGCAGCCATGGCGTGCAAGCCGGCCATGATCAATATGCCGTTCGCGCAGAGCGAATGAAGCTCGCGAATAGTGCGTGCGGTCGCCCTGTCCGGGGCGAAGGGTGCGGGAATCGTAAACAGGCCGAAGAAGCTCAACGCGTCGCCCCGGAACCAGGTCAACAGAATCCCGAGGACGGGGATGGCGATGAGCAGGGCATAGAGAATGAAATGCCCGATCTTCGCCGCTGCCTGCTCGGCAGCGGGCATTTCCGACGGAAGGCCAGGCGCGCCCCTAAGGCCGCGCAGCACCACCCGCCAGAACACGAGCGCGGCCAGGAGAAGGCCAAACGAAATGTGCAACCGCCAGAAGAATGCGACCGCAGGATCCCCGCGGGAATAAAAAGCGTCACCATAGGTCAGGGCGTAGAGCAGGACGACGAGCGCGAATAGTGTCCAGTGAAGGAACTTCTGGGTGGACGTGTAGGTCATGGCGAGGGCCATTCCGAAGGGCTCCTTTTGACAGGTCTTCCCGTTTCGGACGCTTTCCCGGCAGACTTGTGGCCGCTAAATTAAGAATTCGTAAGACTACAACAAACCGGCAAAACGCAAACCAGCGCTTTGCCTGTCGCATTGCCGTCTATTCTCGTCCACGCCATCGAGGCGCCGCACCGGACGAAGGCCCCCCGGCCTCGTCCGTGCGTGCAGGCAGTTCAGGCGGCCTGCGGCCGCCGCATCCTCTCGACAAAGGCCTGCCTTGCCGGTCCGGCAAGCGGCTTGTCCATGGCCAGCAGGCCATCGAGCAGCGCCAGGAGTTCGCGCGCTGCCGAAGACTTGCAGGAGTAATAGACCATCTGACGATCGCGGCGGGTTTCGACCAGGCCAAACCTGCGCAGTTTGGCCAGGTGTTGCGACAGCGCCGATTGGCTGAGTTCGACCTTGTCAGCGAGCACGCCGACAGAGAGTTCGCCCTCGGCCAGGTAGTTCATGATGAGCAGACGCTTCTCGTTGCCCATCACCGCGAGAAAGGCTGCCGCGCTTTCTGCGTTGGCGGTAAGTTTCTTGGTGACCATCGATTTCCCCGTGGTTCATGCTCTTCCGAAGGCCATGGGGGCGATGGCTTCAGAGTTCCAGAGCGTTGGTGAGCATGCCCCGATTTGGACACGGGGCCTGCCCTGCTTCTTTTCAACCAGAACCCCTTCGTAACCCGGTTGCCACCACGTCGGGGTTGTTGGTATCGGACAGAACGCGAGGTGCTTTTCTGGGCGCAAGTCAATGCAGACTCGGAAAAATTCCACGCTGCTAATGCGTATCAGCGAAGCGCTCATTCGGCAAGAATATAACGAGGCCGGCAAAGCAATGGCCAACCGCGGGCATGCAAGCACCGCAGCCGGCGTAACCGGTCGAAGAGACCTCGGCCACGATGTTGCCGCGACTCACTCCCAATCTCGAAGCGTGCTAATATTAGCCGGGCAAAGGGGACCGGGCTGTAGGAGGAAGCCATGTCCGTCGTACGCAACACATTCACCCCCGACGAGACGGCCATGCTCGGCCGTGTCTACGAAAACGGCAATGTCGAGGGCGAGACCGCCGAGCAGAAGGAAGCACGCGCCTCGCGCATCCTCGCCAATTACATGGCGGGCATCACCGACGAAGCGGAACTGATGGAGCTTTCGCGAAGGCCGCTTGGACGGTGAGCAGCGCGTGCCGCACCGGTGAGACGGCTTCACGTTAAGTTGACGTTTCGCGGGGCAACTCTACGGTAAAATATATCGTTCTCCGACATTTTTCGGGAGGTTGGCGATGATCCAAGGATGGTTTTCGAGGCCGGTCGAAGTCGCCGTCGGCGTCTCCGGCTCGATCCGCCACATATCCAACGCCGAGCAGGCTGTCGAACTGCTGACCGGCCAATGGCGCGATGCCGGCAGCGCGCCGCACGGCGCGGCGCTGCGCGCATGCCGCCGGGCGATCCGCGGCGACGTCGCGGCGGACAATGCCAGGGAGGCCTTTGTTGTCGCCGCGCGCGAGGCGCATGTGCTGGTGGAATAGAGCGACCGGCGTTCCACAAGCCCGCCTATCGATAGTAAAGCCACAAGAGCACCAGCACCGCGAACACCGCCGGAGAAAGCAGGATTCCGGCCCGAAAGATGCACATGGCCAGCTGAAGCGGAGTGAACATGCCTGGCGGCGTCGGGCCTATCGATCGCGCGACTTGACGGAAAACCGACGCGCCGTTCCAAACGCGCGCAAACGATCAGTTTCAGCGCGGGCACGGCTCAGCCGCATTTCCTCGTAGAGTCCGAAAGCGGTCGCCATCAAGGTGGCGACGGTCATGGTGGATGCGAGCACGGCGATAAGCATGAGAGGTCTTCCCGCGTTTTCATCAGCCTGCCGGATTCATTAGCGCCGTCCGCGAGGGCACGTCAGTGACTTTGGTCACGCGATTTTTCAGCCGGCCGGATCGCGAATCCGCCGGCCCATGGCCCGTCCGGACGCTGCCAATCGTCGGTTTGAAATTCTTCGGAACCTAATGCGCGGTGGTTGGTTAACGCGCGGGTCGGCAATCGCCCTCGGCCTGCATCGACGCCATCCGGCGTCGCTTGCTTGCCCAAAATACGATCATAAGAACGGAGGAAGTGATGAACGATGTCTGGTTTTCCGAACCGGTCGTGATCGATTTCCAGCCAAACGGCCAGCGCAAGGTATCAAGCTGTTTCGAAGCGATGGAATGCCTCGACCAACGCTGGCCGGGACAGGCGCGCGACGGCGCCTGGCGCTCGGCAAGCCGCGTCTGCCGCGATGCGCTCGACGGTCTGCGCAGCCCGGTGGAAGCCCGCAAGACACTGCGCAAGGCGGCCAAGGTCGCCGGCCTGCTGGCGTAGCCTCGATTTCCCATGGCGTCCCACCGGGGACGCCGCCAAGCCCGTCGTGGTTTCCCATTGCCGCGGCGGGCTTTTGTTTTCCATGAGGGCGAAGCGACGGCCGACGCATACCCCGGAACACGTTCAAGCACGCATCCCGTTGGGCACATGAAAACGCCGGCCGCTGGGCTTCGGGGGCCTGACGGGTTCAGGCCCTTCCATTTCGGCGAGTCGGATGCCGGGCCGCAACGCAAGCGCCGGCGCGTGGCAACCGGGTGGTTACTATCCACAGCGGCGGAGGGCGAAACCAGGCTTGCACGGCCCGATCAAGCGAATCCGCCAAGCACTTCCGGAAACTGGACCGCCATCGCTCCTTCATCCGCCTGCCGGGCGTAGATCCGATGCATCTTCGTGCCGTCATACCTGGCCCGGCGGCGTTGCACGTCCTTGCCGAAAAGGCCAGCAACAGCATCGAAGCGCCGGAAGAAGCGCTTCATCACCCCGCGCTCGAATGGTATGCGCTGCTCGAACGGCTTTTGCCAGGGCGTGTCCTTTGCCAGGTCGCGCCAGATGCCCAGGGCTTCGAGTTCGACGCCGACCTGATTGCCCCACGGCTTGCCGCCCGCGAAATGCCTGGCCCAGGCCTGCGAGAAGCGGAATTCTCTCGTTCCGAGCGATTGCAGATTCCAGTTTGGGTGCATCGTCTGCCATTTGCCCTCGAAGGCGACGTTCAGAGCATTTTGGTCATTCATCTTGCCATCAATGGCGGTCTTTCGCGTCCGCTCCAGCAGGGCATTCTCCCGGACAGCGTTCATGTCGAAGACGACGACACCGGAATTGAAATACGGCGCGCCGGGCGCCAGCTTGAGCTTTTGCCGGTATGAAGGCCTGAAATACATGTAGTCGTCATGCGCGGCGAGCAGCGGGGCGCGCAGCCGCTGCCCGGTCAGGTCATTGATGCCTCTGTTGAAGAGGACATCGCAATCCGTGTATGCGATGCGATCGTATGGCTCGAAAACCGGAAACTGGTCGGCGAAAAGCCGAACGTAAGCGGCAATGCTGTATGTTCCAAAGCGAAAGCCGAAATTCGTCATGAAATCCGTGACATCGACCAGCTCGACCTTGCCTTTCAGCAGATGGCGGGCGACTTCAAGGTCCGGTTCGCTCGCGCCGGTGTAGAGCAGAAAGCCGTCGACCGGTGTCGAGACATCAATTATCCGGCGCGCCGCCAGGCAGGCATATGGAAAGTAGTTGGCGTCCGTGGCCAGGAAGAAACACGATTTGGTCATTCGCCACCGCAACCCTTATTTCGCCGCGGTGCCTGCCACAAAATGCTTCTCGACGAAAGCCTCGATCGGGCCGGTGAGCGAGGCCGCCTCGCTCTCGATCTTGTCATCGTCCCAGCGCCACCATTGGATCGCCAGAAGCTTCGATATGGTCTCCTCCGCGAATCGATACCTGATCAGGGTGGCCGGAGACCCGCCGACGATCGCGTAGGGCGGCACTTTTTTGGTGACGACGGCTCCGGCGCCGACAATCGCGCCATCGCCGATCTCCACTCCCGGCAGTATCATCGCACCGTTGCCGATCCAGACATCGTTGCCGACGGTGATGCCGGCCGGCTTGCCGCCATTCACGATCGGCTCGGGCTGCTTCAGCAATCGGCTGTAGATCGGGAATGACGTTGCGCTGTCGGTCGGATGCTGGCCAGAGCAAATGAAAAGCACTCGACCGGCAACTGAGCAGAAGGCGCCAACTTGCAGCGGAGCATCCTTCAAGGGGAACAGAACCTTTCGCCACGTCACGCCGTAAGTATGGCGGCCAACCGTTACATGCTCCGGCAACTTGGAGCGTGCGTCCTTGAACCATCTGGAAATCGACGACATTCGCAGACCTCAGCCACAGCAATCGAGCGACATAGCCGCAGATGAGCCGAACCAACAAGCCGGTGGCTCCCGGGGCAGCGTAATTTGGGCCGGAATTGCAAGATCGGCCAGTTCTCCTGGCGACATCATTGCACTGTTGTAGTTCCGTCCACCCGGGAGAAGGGAACCAGCATCGATCACGCCTGCGCCGGTCAGCAATTACAGTCCCCTTGATTTTCATGCCGCTTCGAAGCAAAGGGATGCGGTGGCAGGCCGACTTCTACCATTTCTGTAGCTCGGCCGCCTGTTGAGAGGCAGCGTGGCGTTCAAGACAATAGTTGACGGAATAAGCAGAAATCCCGCCGTCATCTGGGTGAAAATCGTCAGGAACCAGTTTGTCTACAAGGCCTTCGAATATCGGGGGCGTGCGTCCGGGCGCCGTCTGGCGAAAGAATTGCAGGGTGCCGGAGTGTCGCGCGTCTGCATCACGATCGCATTCAACACGCCCTGGGTGATCGACGCTTTGACCAAAGCGTGGGAGATGCACCCGCCTGGGATGACACTGGTCGTCGTCGACAACTCGACCAAGATCGCGGCGAGAGAAGCGATCGCGCGCATCTGCGAAATGCGCGGGGTGCCTTACCTTGCCCTGCCTATGCGGGTCGAAAAGCACCTGTCGCGATCGCACGGAACCGCCATCACATGTGCCTTCCACAACATCGTGCGCCATCTGAAGCCGGAGCTTTTCGGCTTCATCGATCACGACTGCTTCCCGGTCGCGCCATTTGACATACCGTCCAAGCTGGCTGGCAAAACGGTGTATGGACGCAGGGCATACGGCAACGAAAACCATGTCTACAAGGCCAAGCCGGAGGATCGGCACTGGAATCTGTGGGCCGGCTACTGCTTCTACCGGTTCTCCGCCGTGGCCGCCTACAAGCTGAATTTCGAACCCCGCATAAACCTCGGCCTCGACACCGGCGCCGCCAACTGGGCAATCCTCTATTCGAAACTCGCCGAGGCAGATGTCGCCGTGGCAACCGTGGAACAGCGGCCGATGACCATGGCCGGCGCGGTCGGGCATCACGAGTTCATCGACGGCGCCTTCTTTCACCTCGCCGGCGTGTCATACCCCGAAAGACCGGGTTACCATCACCGGACGGTGGAGCATCGGGAAATGCTTCGGGATTATGTGTGGAACACTTATCTCGGCGGCCCGGCCGGGCAGACGGTGAGTGATTTCTGACGAGGTTTTCGCGACCGAGCCGTTGGCGAAGGTTGGATCCAGAATCAGCCAAGTCCCGTAAGCCGTTGAATAAACTGGCGATCCCGGCAGGATTCGAACCTGCGACCATCGGCTTAGAAGGCCGGTGCTCTATCCAGCTGAGCTACGGGACCGTCGGCCGGCCGGGCCGGCTGATGCGCGCTACGCCAAGACGAGGCAAGACTCGGGAAGTCAGTGCGTCCAGGGCGTCCTGCGGTCATAGCGGAAATTGTCCGAATAAGAAATCTGCCGGCGCTTGGCTTCCTTCGGCTCTTCGACGCGATAGGCGATCTTTTCCTTCTCGGCATAAGCCATGGCCTCTTCCTTCGTGTCGAAGGTGAGCTTCACCTGGCTCAGCATGTCACCCGAGGTGGTGTAGCCCATCAGCGGATCGATCTTCTTGCGCTGGGCGGGATCGAATTCCAGCACCCAATGTCCGGTCTTGGCCTTGCCGGACTGCATCGCGGTTTTGGCTGGACTGAAAATGCGCGCGGACATGACCACCTCTTTGCCGCCCGAAGACCGGGCACCTCGTTCAGCGCCTCCGGGGATCCTACGGAAGCCCCGATTTCACGCCAATCCGTCATTACTGTGCAATCGGCGCGGCGGCAAGGCCGCAAGCGCCCCTGCGTTCCCACGGCGCTGGGAACCTCGCCGCGCCGGCGACATTATCGAAAGGTCGGGCGGCGGGCCGGAGCCAGCCTTCCCGTGAACCATCCATCAGAAGCGGACGTTCGCCATGACCAATGCAACCGAACACCCCGTCCTGCAGCTCGCCGTGCTTGTCGGCAGCCTGCGCGCCCAATCCTTCAGCCGCAAGATCGCCAAGGCGCTCGCCGCCCGCGCGCCGGATTCGGTGCGCTGCCGGTTCATCGAGATCGGCAACCTGCCGCTCTACAACGAGGATTTGGACGGCGACAGCCCGCCGGCGGCGTGGTCGGCCTTCCGCGCGGCGATACGCGAATGCGACGCGGTGCTGTTCGTCACCCCGGAATACAACCGCTCGATCCCGGGCTGTCTGAAGAATGCGCTCGATGTCGGCTCGCGGCCGCCGGGCAAGAGCGTGTTCAAGGGCCTGCCCGCGGGGGTCGTCAGCGTCAGCCCGAGCAAGATCGGCGCCTTCGGCTCCAACCATGCGCTGAGACAAACCTTCGTCTTCCTCGACATGCCGGTGATGCAGCAGCCGGAGGCCTATATAGGCAATGTCTCGGAGCTGTTGGACGACAAAGGCGCGGTGACCAACGCCGACACCGCCACCTTCCTCGAGAATTTCATGGCCAGCCTGGAGACCTGGATCAGGACGGTGCATCCTGGCGGCTCGTCCTTCGATGCCTTCATGAAACAGCGCGAGAAGATTGCCGGGGACTATGTCAATGGCGACGCCTCCTCGCTGAAAGCGATCGTCACCCGTGTCGGGCCGGCGACGTTCTTCTCGCCGCGCGGCGACCATCTCGAAGGGGCCGAAGCGGTTGCCGGCCGTTACGAGCGCGATGCTGCGAGCTTCCACAAAGGCGGCAACACCGACCTCGAGGTGCTGCAGGCGTCGGCAAGCGGCGATCTGGCCTTCTGGAGTGGCTTGCAGCATGCCAAGGCGCGCATGGGCAGAAACGGCGAGGCGACCGAGATGACCTTGCGGGTCACGGAAGTGTTCCGGCTGGAGGACGGCGCGTTCAAGCTGGTGCATCGCCACGCCGACCCGGTTCATTAGCCGGCGCTTGCAAAAATCCGCGACACAATGCCGGAGGTTTTTGCAACATAGGCCTATTCCTTTTGGCCCGTGGGCGGCATATGTCAGATACATGGTCGTGCCAGTTGAAGGCATGATGACGGCGATAAAGACACGTATGGGCGCGGAAGCGAAAGTCTTGCCGTCGGGGGCCGGCGAGCCAGCGATACTGGAAGGCGCGATTGTCATCGGCGCGGGCGCCGCGGGGCTTGCTGCCGCGCATGCGCTGGCCAAGGCCGGCGTGACGATGCAGATCCTGGAACGCGAGCAACGGCTGGCCGAGCCCTGGCATCGCCGCCACGACAACCTGCACCTCAACACGCATCGCGATCTTTCTTCGCTGCCGGGCGTTTCCTATCCCGCGGGAACGCCGGCCTTCCCGCACCGCAGCGCCGTCATCCGCCATCTCAACGATTTCGCCGAGACGCACAGGCTGCCGATCGCCTTCGGCGTCAAGGTCGACGGGATCGAATTTCGCGGCGACCACTGGCTGCTGCGGACAAGCGCGGGCTTGAAGGCGGCGCGATATGTGGTGGTCGCCACCGGGCGCGACCGGCAACCCTTCATCCCGGCCTGGAAGGGCATGGCGGATTTTTCAGGATCGATCATCCACTCGGCCGATTTCGGCAAGGCGAGCGACTATGCCGGCAAGAAGGTGCTGGTGGTCGGCGCCGGCAATTCCGGCTTCGACGCGCTCAACCATCTTTCCCGCGTCGAGACGGGCCAGATGTGGCTTTCGGCGCGCAACGGACCTTCGCTGCTGCCCAAGCGCATCGGCAAGATCGCGGTGCATCGCATCTCGCCGGTGATGGCAAGCCTGCCGACACGGCTCGCGGACGCGGCCATGGCGGCAACGCAGCGCCTGGTGTTCGGGGATCTGACAAAATACGGCCTGCCCCCTGCCCCGTCGGGCGGCGCCAGCCGGCTCGGCTCCGACTATACGGCGATCGCCGCCGACGACGGCGCGGTCGATGCCATCAAGGCCGGGCGCATCATCGTCGTGCCGCAGCTGCGCGAATTCAGGCGCGACGGCGCCGTGCTGGACGATGGACAGACGATCGCGCCCGACATCGTCATTGCCGCCACCGGCTACCGCACCGGGCTGGAGACGATGCTGGGCCGGCTCGGCGTGCTCGACGCCAAGGGCGGGCCGCTGTTCAACGGCGCCGCGAACGACCCAAAGCTGCCCGGACTCTGGTTCACCGGGATGCGGCCGAGCATTCGCGGCTGCTTTGCCAATGCAAGGATCCAGGGCGCTGCGATCGCCAGGAAGATCGCCAGCCAGAAACGCTGAGCCGCATCGTCAGTTCCGACCTCGGTTTTTGTGTTGCCTTCCGGGCGTACGCCCCCTATACGCCGCGGGACGTCGGAGTGTAGCGCAGCCTGGTAGCGCACCTGATTTGGGATCAGGGGGTCGCAGGTTCAAATCCTGCCACTCCGACCATTGCTTCCTTCCTAGACCAAATCGGTCTCGCCGTCCCTGCATTACAGCCGGAAGGACAGAGACAATTGGGACGCCAACACCAACATCATCGTCGTTGCGGATGTTTCCAGGGCAGCTGACATGGGTGCTCCGCGACCTATGATCCTCCCCTCTTCAACGACGCGCGTCAGTGCGGCCTCGCCATGGGTGGCGGCAGCTTGCTGCTCGGCGCGGGACAGGCTCACGGGCAAGCGGCCATTCAACGGCGCGGGCGAATCGGCGGTAAACCCGCCGGGCGAGAACCCCAACACCTCGAGCCCGGCGGGCCTACAACCCGATCTGGAACGCGACCGGGACCGGGATCAGCCGGCACTGTCCGCGTTGCAAGAGCGATGCCGGAAAGACTGTTCCGGAATGGGACGGCTACGCCGCGTGCTCCCACGGGTTGATCACGGAAACGCCTGCCGTGGCTCGAATAATCCCTCGCCTCCAACTTTGTCGCCGGTCTAGACTTCGAACCAGGGGATTTTCGATGCCCGTTCTCGAGGCTCTGCTGTCGCTGATCGGCCCGGCCTATCTGGCCTATTACGGCTTTACGGTTGCGGTGATGGTGGTCTGGGCAATTCTGTGCGCTGCCCTGTGGGTTTGGAACAACCGGCCCAGCAAGAGGAATGGCGGCGTAGCCCGGTCGCGGTCCGCCGGCCTGATGTTCTTCATCCTAGTCGCCGCCTGTTATGTGGCGGCGCACACGGGAGTCTATCTTTTGGCCCGGCATCTGGCCAGACTATGGGCGTGACAGGCCTCAGATATCGAACTCGCCCTGCCCCTCGTCCATGGCGCTGACGGTCTCGGCGGCCAAGACGCGGGTGATCGGCGTCTTGCGTTCGAGGGCGGCGCGATCGAGGCGCTCGACAACGCGCATCGCGGTGCCGAGCGAACGCTCGATGCGGCGCACCAGGTATTGCACCACATGCGGCTCGACTTCGACCTGGCGGTCGGCGAACAGCTTTGTGATGACGCCGGCAAGCAAAAGGTCGTCGGGCTCGTGGATCTCGACCGTCGCCGCCGCCTTCAGCCGCGAGATGAGATCGGGCAGCGCGACGCGCCAGGCCGAGGGGAACCGCCGCGCCGTCAAAAGCAGCGTCGAACCCGCGCCGCGCACGGCGTTGATCAGGTGGAACAGGCCCTGCTCGTCGATCGGCCACTTGTCGATATCGTCGGTTAGCGCCGGCCTGGTGCCGAGACCGGCAATGTGCTCGTCGATCCGGCCGGGATCGATGGCGACGGCGTGCGTCCGATCCTGCCAGATCCGGGCGAGATGCGTCTTGCCGGAACCGGGCGGCCCTGCCAGCACGACCACCGGCGACGGCCAGTCCGGCCAGCGGTCGATCAGCGATGCCGCCTGCGCATTGGTGCCCGAGACGACGAGTTCGTCGCGCGAATAGCCGGTGCCGTGGCCGAGATCGAGCGGCAGCTGGCGCGGCATATCGGCTGGCTGAGCAGCCATTTCAGCCCCGCTTCGAGCGATGGCCACCGCCGCGGTCGGCTGGCAATGGCGGCACGGGCCGGGCGGCATGACCCTTGTAAAGCGGCGATTCGAGATAGCGGCCGATGGCGAAGCGCACCAGCACGGCAATCGCCGCCGAGGCCGGGACGGCGATCAAAAGGCCGACGAAGCCGAACAGCGCGCCGAAGGCAAACAGCGCGAACATCAGCCAGACCGGATGCAGACCGACGCTTTTGCCGACCAGCCTCGGCTGTAGGATGTTGCCCTCGATGAACTGGCCGACGAAGAACACGCAGGCCACCGCCACGATCATTGTCCAGTCCGGCCAGAACTGGACGAAGGCGACGCCGACGGCGAGCACCAGCCCGGTCAAGGAGCCGACATAGGGGATGAAGGAGATCAGCCCGGCGAAAAAGCCGATCAGGATGGCGAAGTTCAGCCCGGTCAGCGTCAGACCCGTGGCATACATCGCGCCGAGCACCAGGCAGAGCGTGCCTTGACCGCGCACGAAGCCGGCGGTGGCGGTGTTGATGTCGCGGGCGAGCGCGCGCACCGTCTCGACATAGTCGCGCGGCACCCAGCTGTCGACCACCGCCACCATGCGGTCCCAGTCGAGCAGCATGTAGAAGGCGACGACCGGAGTGACGACGAACAGGCTGACGACGGATACCAGCGCCACGCCCGAACTCCAGATCGAGGTGAAGACGGTGGTGAGCAGCCCGAAGCCGGTGGTGAGCAGCGAGTTCAGCCCGTCGCGCAGGCCGGCGGCGTTGACGCCAAAGCGCTGCTCCAGCCATTTCGGGTCGAAGCTGGTGATCAGCGACTGCAGGCGGGTGAGATATTCCGGCAGCTTGCGGGCGAAATCGGCCATCTGGGTGGCCAGCACCGGCACCAGGATAACGAAGGCCAGCACCACGACGACGATGAAGGCAATCAGGATCACCACCGTCGCCATCAGGCGCGAGAGGCCGAGCCGCTGCAGCCAGTCGGCGACCGGGTCGAGGAAATAGGCGAGCACCATGCCGGCGACGAAAGGCAGGAGGATGCCCGAGAAGACATAGAGGAACAGCGCCAGCAGGACAGCCGTGGCCAGCCAGAAGAAGGCCTGGCGGCGAAGCCCGCCCGAGCCGTCGTCGGCCGCGATCACCGCGGCGTCATTGTCAGGCGCCCGTGTTGGAGCCGCCCGACTTGCCGATGCCCGACTTGATGTCGCCGGTCTGGGAGTTGCTCGTCCGGGAGCCTTCGCCATAGCCGCTCATATGCCTTAGCCAAGCCACGAGATAGGCTGCGGCCGAAGCCACGGTCAAGACCCCGGTCAGCAATATGAGCGCGGTCCGCAGCGGGCCGAGATGCACCGAGAAGGCCAACTCGCCCAGCACAAGCGCCGCCAGCACGATCTGCGCCGCGGTGTTGGCCTTCGACACGAAGAGCGGCTTCATCTCGACCGGATGGCTCATGACGCTGGACAAGAGCACGGCGCAGACGATCAACCCGTCGCGCGAGACCATGGTCATCACCAGCCAGAGCGGCAGTTCGCCGGCAAAACCCATGACGACGAAGACCGAAACCAGCAGAAGCTTGTCGGCGATCGGATCGAGATAGGCGCCGAGGCTGGACGACTGGTTCCAGCGGCGCGCGATGAAGCCATCGACGCCATCGGAGATGCCGGCGACGAGGAACCCGGCGAAGGCCCAACCCCAAAGCGACTGCAGCATGGCCAGCACCACCGCGGGCACGAGCAGCAGCCGCATGATCGTGATCATGTTGGGAAGGGTCACGTGATGTTCCGTCGTGGTCCTTTGTTGGGGAATAGATGAGGGAGATGGCGGGTGGGCGCAAGTAGCGGGCGGCGAAGCTGCCAATCCCCGTTTGCGCGGGAGATTGGCAGCCTCCGCTTTCCACGCTTTTATCGGCAGGAACGACCGTCATCCTTGCTCCCCGAAACCATTCATGCGAAGAGCCCGCAATGACAAACAGGGACGAGCCGACCATGAGCAAGGGCGACCAGGCCAAGCGCAAGAACGGGCTCACCTATGCCGAGGCTGGCGTCGATATCGATGCCGGGAACCTGATGGTCGAGAAGATCAAGCCGCTGGTGCGCACGACGCGCCGGCCGGGCGCCGACGGTGAGATCGGCGGCTTCGGCGGGCTGTTCGACCTGAAGGCCGCCGGCTTCACCGACCCGGTGCTGGTCGCGGCCAATGACGGCGTCGGCACCAAGCTCAAGATCGCCATCGACGCCGGCAAGCACGATACGATCGGCATCGACCTCGTCGCCATGTGCGTCAACGACATCGTCGTGCAGGGCGCCGAGCCGCTGTTCTTCCTCGACTATTTCGCCACAGGCAAGCTCGACCCGGACCAGGGCGCTTCGATCGTCGGCGGCATCGCGCAAGGCTGCCGGCAGGCCGGCTGCGCGCTGATCGGCGGCGAGACGGCGGAAATGCCCGGCATGTATCACGACAAGGACTATGACCTCGCCGGCTTTGCCGTGGGTGCTGCCGAACGCGGCCAGTTGCTGCCGACCGACGACATCGTCGAGGGCGACATGCTGCTCGGCCTTGCCTCGTCCGGACTGCACTCCAACGGCTTTTCGCTGGTGCGCCGCATCGTTGCCACGAGCGGCCTTGGCTGGAGCGATCCGGCGCCGTTCAACGAGGAACTGAGCCTCGCGGAAGCGCTGCTCGAGCCGACGCGCATCTATGTGAAGTCAATCCTGAAGGCGATCCGCAACACGCATGGCATCAAGGCGCTGGCCCACATCACCGGCGGCGGTTTCCCGGAAAACATTCCGCGCGTGCTGCCCAAGGATTTCTCCGCCGAGCTCGATCTCGAGGCAATCGACGTGCCGCCGGTGTTCTCGTGGCTGGCCAAGACCGGCGGCGTGGCGCCGGAAGAAATGATGCGCACCTTCAACTGCGGCATCGGCATGGTCCTCGCCGTCGCTTCCGGCCAGGCGGCGCAAGTGGCGGCAGTGCTGCAGGAAGCCGGCGAAACGGTGACGCCGATCGGCCGCATCGTGCCGCGCCGAGACGCTGGCGTCATCTATCGGGGCTCGATCGGCCTATGAGCAGGAAACGCACGGTCGTCCTGATCTCGGGACGCGGCTCCAACATGACGGCGCTGATCGCCGCGGCCGCCGATCCAAGCTATCCGGCGGAAATCGTCGGCGTCATTTCCGACCGCGCCAACGCGGCCGGCCTCGGCATCGCCCGGTCGCGCGGCATCGCCACCAAGGTCATCCAGCGCGCCGACCATCCGAGCAAGGATGCCTATGACGCCGCGATCGATGCCGCGCTCACCGGCTTCGGCGCCGACATCGTCGCCCTGGCCGGCTATATGCGCATCCTCGGCCGCGGCCTCGTCGAGAAATGGCAGGGACGCATGGTCAACATCCACCCTGCCCTGCTGCCGGCCTTCAAGGGTTTGGACACGCATGCGCGCGCGATCCGCGCCGGCGTTCGCATCCATGGCTGCTCGGTGCATTTCGTCACCCCCGAGATGGACGACGGCCCGATCATCGCCCAGGCCGCCGTGCCGGTGATGGTCGGCGACAATGAGGACACGCTGGCCGCGCGGGTGCTGAAGGTCGAGCACCGGCTCTACCCGCTGGCGCTGGGGCTCGTTGCGGAAGGCAAAGCGCGCATGGAAAAGGGCCACACCGTGCTTGCCCATTTCGCCGACGATGCCGAAAATGCCACCTCGGTGGTGATGGCGCCGGATCCGCTGCGCGAGGAGAGAGACCTTGAACAGCTGGCGCGGATCACGCCGTAGAGGCGTCAATGCCCGTGAGACAGCTGCTTATCCTGCGCCATGCCAAGTCGAGCTGGGACGATCCCTCCCTCGCCGATTTCGATCGGCCGCTCGGGCCACGCGGGCTGAAGACGGCGCCGCTGATGGGGCGGGAGCTTGCCCGGCGCGGCTGGCTGCCGGACCTGGCGCTGGTCTCGCCGGCGCTGCGCACCCGCGACACCTGGCGGCTGGTCGCGGCCGAACTGCCCAAGCATGTGCCGGCACAATTTGCCGAGGAACTCTACGAGGCAGCAGTCGGCGCCATCCTGGCGCGTGTGCGGCAGGCCAAGGCGGAGAGCCTGCTGGTGATCGGCCACAATCCCGGCCTGCAGCATTTTGCGCTGCGGCTGGCCGGCGCCGGATCGGATGAGGCTGTCTTCAAGAAGATCGAAGCGAAGTTCCCGACGGCGGCGCTCGCGCGGTTCACGCTGGACGAGGATTGGGTGGACGTCGACTTTCGCGGCGCGCGGCTAACGCATTGTGTTCGGCCGAAGGATTTGGCCTAGAGCGAACCGCCGATCCCCTCGCACTGCGATTGGCGCTGCTCGCCGCGTAAAACAAAAGGCGGCGGAGCAAGTCCGCCGCCTTTGACAGTTCAAAGCGTCAAAAATCAGTTGCCCCAGATGCCCTGGCCCGGGTCGGACCAAGCCTTGGAGCCAGCCGAATCTGTCGTCATCGAGGTGTCGACATCGGCCTGCTTGGCAACCTCACGCTTGCCGACCGAGGCCGTGTAGGCCCTGTCGACGCCGGCGGTCGGCCGGTTGGCGTCATTGGGGTCGTAGTGATCGCTGCTGGCGAAGGCGGAGCCCATCGCGAGAAGCATTGCGGCAGTGGTGAGAGCGATCCTGGTCATTTCGGTTTTCCTTGTTCGTTCGGTTTCATCGGGGCGGAGGCCTTGGGAGGATGACCCCGCTGCCGACAAGACCCGCAGCGGCCGGGATTTATTCCCGGCCCGCTCGCTTTCTTTAGCGGCCCCGGCAGCGTCGGCCCAAACTTCGCCAGGAAAAAGACAAACGATTACAAATGCTTGTGATACAAATACTTGTGAAGCGATTTCACAATGCCGGTAGCCGGCTGTAGAAAAACAGAGCGGCGGGACAAGCCCGCCGCCTGGAATTTCGCGGGCCGGATCAGTGGTTGCCGAACAGGTCGTGGTTGGCGCCTTGGCTGACCGGCTTCTGGGCATCCACGTCCGATTTGTTGATCGACGTCGTCACGGTCCGGTCGATGGTGACGACCGGCTGGTTGACGTTGGCGGAGCCGTAATGATCGGAGTTGGCGAAAGCGACGCCTGTGGCTGCGAGGATGGCGGCTGCGGTAAGTGCGATCTTGGTCATTTCAAATACTCCTGTTTCTGAGGTTGCGCTGTTATCGATCGGGAGCGATTGACGATCCGATGACCTGGTGGATCGGCACAGCACGCGCCGGACATCGCCCGGATGCTGCCCGCTCGTTCCACTCGTCTGAATTTCCCTGGATCGGCCCCGTCTATCGGCCCTTGTTCCCAGTTCGGTGGCACCGGGCACCTCGTTACAGGCATCACCGCTTCGTGATGAATGCTTGAACAAACGCTGGAGACGACCGACCGAACAGATAGCCGTCCGCACAAAAACAGAGCGGCGGGACAAGCCCGCCGCTTTGAGGTCTGTCGAGGACAGAACCGTTTAGTGGTTGCCGAACAGGTCGTGGTTGGCGCCCTGGGTCACCGGCTTCTGGGCATCGGCGTCCGACTTGTTGGTGGAAGCGGTGATCGAGGTGTCGACCGAAGCGGCAGGCTGGTTGGCATTGGCCGAACCGTA